>CALDQF010000349.1 GCA_937911845.1 uncultured Phycisphaera sp.
GGACCTGAGGAATGCGACCTTGTTCTTATCGAACCTGAGGGGTGCAGACCTGACGAATGCGGACCTGTCTGGTGCGGACCTGTCTGGTGCGGACCTGCAAGGTGCGGACCTGGCTGGTGCGAACCTGTCTGGTACGAACCTGGTGAATGCGAACCTGTCTAGTGCATTCCTGTCTGCTGCAGACTTGACTGGTGCAATCGGACCAGTTGCATGGCCAACTGACCTTGCAGATATCATCACTGGTTCCTGCTGCCTTTCCTCTGGCTGCACCATCATCAGTGATCGCCAATGCACAGAGATTGGTGGAACTTGGACCGAAGGCGGCTCCTGTAACGATTGCCAACCAGCAGCCGATGATTGCCCTGCGGATGTTGATGGTGACGGAACCATCGGGTTCTCCGATGTCTTGGTCATCCTCAACGATTGGGGCGTGTGTCCGTAAGCACAAAATCCTGTTGTCCTCGGAAACAAGTACCCCCTCTACCTTTGCTTACGATATTCATATGAAGATTGTGTCTTTCGTGCTGTGCGCGGTGGTGATGGCACCACTGGGCTGGACCATTGGCGGGCTGCTTGGGGGGACCGTCGTTGCTTCCATTCTTGGCGGTCTTTTCGGCCTGTTCATGGCGTGGGTGCTCCGGCGGCCGCTCGGCTGGCTGTTTGATCTCCTGAGCCATCTTCCCTAAGAGACACACCCTTTGCGGGGAGGACTCAGTTCTCCGATTCAGAATCCTGCAGTGATTCCAAAAGCAGTTCGGAGAATGGTCGCGGTTGCGGAGGCTCTCCCCCGCCCGACTGCACCAACAACAGGAACAACGCCCGTTCGATGTCTTGGAATTTCGCCATCGAAGCATCCACCGCTTGGGCCAATCGCATGAGTTCCTCAGAGGAGGTCTCAGAAGACTGGCTGGCATTGCGGAATCGGCTTGCGGCCCCTTCAAGATTCCTTGCCGCCTCGGCATAATCCCGAGTGGCTTGGCGAATCACATAGGCCGTCTCATCGGCGTTTGTGGACTTGGCCAACAACTTCCAAGGCTCGGCCCGCAACTCGGTCA
The DNA here is from genome assembly GCA_937911845.1 of uncultured Phycisphaera sp. Lineage (GTDB taxonomy): Bacteria > Planctomycetota > Phycisphaerae > Phycisphaerales > SM1A02 > UBA8653. Next base: position 1,056 of record CALDQF010000349.1, read on the forward strand.
TGCCCAGACGAATTTCTTCCACCGCCGAACGCGCGGCCACCATGGTTTGATCGACCTGATCTCGGTTGCGGGCCAAGAGGCTTCGCACTTCTTCAAGAGCAGAATCCGCTTTCCCCGCCGCCTCTCGAACGGTGGCCAAGGTGCCCGAGTCGTCGTTCAATTCACGACGCAAATCTTCAAACGCCAACCGCAACTCACCCACCGCAAGTGGCAAGCCATCCGCCGCTTCACGAATAGAACCCGCGGCAGCAGTCAGATCCGGACCGCCCTCACCGAACACAAACCCCAACGACGACATTGCCTCCTCAAACGAAGCGACGCCAGATTCCAACTGGACCATCAGGCCATCTTCGGCGCGGAAATCTTGCACCACCGTGCTGACGTCGAGTCCCACTCGATCGGCATTCAAACCAATTTTCTCGATGGTCTCATCGAGGCCCAATATGGCTCGATCCAAACGCGCCAATGTGCCGTCATCGGCCTGAACCCGCTCGGCCACCCCGCGGTAGGTTTGGAGCGTTGCGTTGGCTTCCGCCAGCGTCATTCGGAAGGCGTCCGCCGCTTCGGTAATTTCTGGAACGATCTTGGTGCGGATTTCATCGACCGCAGCACTGATGTCTGGCGCCAAAGATTTGATCGCTTCGGTGATGCGTTGGATGCTGGAAGCCTGGCCGGGCAAACGATCCCCGGCAGCCAGCAAATCTCCCACCCCGATCGATGTGATGTTCAGCGAAGCCACGCCCGTGAAGCTGGTTTGCACTTCTACTTGGGCCCCGCTACGCAGAGGAACTGAATCGGGCAAACGGAATCCCACCACCACCACCGGCTTGTCCGGATTGTCCGAAGGGATCTCAACATCCACCGATTGCACCTTGGAAATTGTGTGCCCTCCCAAACGAACCGGATCCCCTTCACCGATCCCACCGAGATCGGCCGCGACCGGGAAGAAAACCTCGTAGGCCCGGCCACCAATCAACGTGTTTTGGCCACCAACCCAAACAATCAACATCACGGTGATGATGAGGCTGGCGATGACAATGGCTCCGGTACTGGTGTCTTGGCGATTCATGATGCCGACTCCTCAAGGGGACCATCGGCCCCGCCTTCAACAAACTGTCTGATTCGGGGATCCGAAGAATTCTGGAACTCTTCAGGGGTACCTTCAGCCACCATGTGACCTTGGTGCAGCAACACCATGCGATCCGCAATTCGGAATGCTGACCCCATTTCGTGGGTAACCACAATTTGGGCGGTTCCTGATTTGGCCCGTTCCAAAATCAAGCGGTCAATGCGCCCGGCACTGACGGGGTCCAGCCCCGCACTCGGCTCGTCATAAAAAATAATGTTGGGATTCATCGCCAGCGCTCGAGCCAAACCCGCACGCTTTCGCATACCCCCTGACAATTCCTGCGGCATTTTGCTGCCAGCGCCGTCAAGCGCGACTTGGCCGAGCAAATCTTCCACCAGCACCTTCAATTCTGGCTCATCCAACTTCCGGTGCATGCGAAGGGGCAACGCCACATTCTCAAAGACCGAAAGAGAACCCAAAAGGGCCGCATTCTGGAACACCACCCCAACCCCCATGCGCCACTTCTCACGTTCCCGTTCGTCCATCTCTCGTAGACACCGGCCGTCTTCAACCCGAATTTCTCCAGCATCGCAGGTCAACAAGCCACACAACACACGAAGCATGGTGCTCTTCCCAGAACCTGACCCGCCCAAGATCACCAAGGTTTCCCCGGGTTCCAAGTGCAAAG
>CALDQF010000350.1 GCA_937911845.1 uncultured Phycisphaera sp.
ATTCACGTCGGAATTGGATTGATGTTCGAGAGCCGGCCTCTTCTGTGGACACTGGGGAATCGGGTGCCGCATCCTCAGATTGGGACGCAAGTTGAGGGGGCACCGGACGAACTTTTGCAGCGTCCACAAAAGCCGAAGCCTGAGGACCATCACCACCAAGTCCCAAGCGGTCGCGATCAAGCGAGACCCGAAATGAAACACCACACGCAAGGCATGCTTGATCTTCTGGTGAAGCCGGAGCTTGGCAAGCGTGGCACAAACCGAAATGATGCGACAGACCGGGGACCTTCCGGGCCACGGTCCAGAATTGGCCTGTTGTCGGTCCCCGAACCACCGCGGTCGAGCGGATACGCCCCTCACTCACCTGCCGAAGCAACATTTCGTATCGCATACCAGGTGCAAAAGGGCGTGCAACATTCTGCACGAACCAGGGCCCAAGATCAATTCTGGTTTGCTCTCGACTTTCAGGATCAAGTGGGCCATTGCAATGCTGACAGACTTCAGGCAAGTGCTCTTTGTGCATGCTGCCGCAGTAGGGGCACACCATAAACCGCGGAATGGTCGAAGAATTTCGTGTCATCACGCGGCTCGCCTTGGCCGGTTCAATTGAAGTGCTTCGCGCCCTGCGCGATCCATTGCTCGATGAGCGAAATTTCTTCTTTGGTCAACAGTTCACCCCGAGGTGGCATGACACCGTCGTCATCTTTGGAGAGTTTGATTCTTTCAACCAACAAGCTCCCGGCGGGGTCACCGGGAAGAATGGTCCACCAATCTTCTTCGTCCTCCGGGAATGCTTCAGCAATGGGCTCTAGCCGAAGTTGACCCTTTTTCTTTTTCGGCCCGTGACAGGAAACACACCGTGCTTCAAAGATGGGCTTGATCTTGGTGAGGAAATTGACTTCTACTGAAGCAAGTTCAGGATCGTCTTTGGGTGCCTCTGGCTGAACCGGGTCGGGTTGGACCTCCGCGACCGGCTCCGACTTGACCACCACCTCCGGAATCGGGTCACGAACCACAGGAGAAAGACCGGTGATGCGGATCGCTGGATGCTCAGATGCAAATGCAATCGCAGAGTCGTCAGAGATGTCCGATCCCCAGATATGCAACCGATCAAGCGCTTCCAAATTTGACAGAAAGGTCAAAATCGTATCGGTACATTTGGTCCCGTACAGATTCAAACGTTCCAGCTTGGGACTACCCTGAAGCACTGGAATGATGGCGTCGCCGAGTTGCGTCCCCCCCAACCGCAAGTCTCGAAGTTCTGGGAAACCCACAAGCTTGGAAAAGCCTTGGTCGCTTACCGCGGCACGAGACAAATCCAAACGAACGAGGACGGGCTCCAAGCCGCGAAGCAGCAGCAAATGCTCGTCGCTTGCGGCTGGTCGAAGCAGGGAGAGATTGACCTCCAAACCATAATGACGCTGGGCCACTGCTTGAACCACGGCATCACGGTCCCGCAACGCGGCCACGGCAGCATCAATCAACACTCGCTCGGATTCGCTGGGCTCAAGCACCCCCAAAGGGTCCAGCCGGCGGTCATCAGCTGTCTTTGTCGCCACGCGTTTGATGTGTTCAAGACCAGGGCCATACGCGCCTTCATTGATCCAAGTGATGAATTTTTGAATCTCCTCGTCAGGGACCGCATCGCCTTTAGGGGGCATTGCTTCGTCATCCTCACGAGGCAACAGCATGCGTTGAACCAAGAGAGAATTCGCACCATCACCAGGAAGAATGGTCCAGAAATCTTCATCACCAACAGGGAACGCTGTTTCGATGGGTTCCAGACGAAGCCCGCCCTTCTTTTTGCGTGGTCCGTGGCATTCAACGCAATACCTCTCAAGGACCGGCTGGATGTCTTTGACAAATTCCATTTTGCTGGCCAAGGGATCTGGGTCAGGATCTATCACCAGTGGTTCGGTTCCCTCAGACTCATCTTCCAAATCCGAAGGGGTCAATACTGGATCTTCGGAACCAGGTCCAGCTGGGACAGTCAATGAACCTTCAAGGCTGGCCACGCTCTCCGATACTGGCTCGATTCGGGCGTTGGCGGCACGCCAACTTTGAATGGGCTCCATCAAATACC
>CALDQF010000351.1 GCA_937911845.1 uncultured Phycisphaera sp.
GTCGTGACAGCAGCGGCATGGCGACCAAAGGGGCACCAACGGGTTCCGCTTCCGCAAAGACCTGCAGCCACGCGGATTTCTCCAGTGCCCAGACTTCGGGCATCAAAGAACCAAGGTCAAAAGATGCTCCCGGGAGAACACACGATGCCAGACGCTCACCTTCCGCGCTGAGCAACAGCAACTGGGCGTTGTTGACGCCCGTCAATTCGGGGTTGAGAGCGATGGGAATGGACCGGCCAATTGGTTGATCCGTCCATTCGGGAACCAAGGGACACTCAGTCATCAACATCAGTACGGCAGAGAGCCAAAAAACCATATTCGCATCCTACGCGCCCCGATAGCATGCACCTTCCATGCAAATCGTCTCGACCCGAACCGTGGTGGGTATGGAAATTCACCTTGAATTGTCCACCCAAAGCAAAAACTTCACCTCGGCCCCATGTTTGGCCCATCCCGACCGGTGGGATGCCCCGGCAAACACATTGGTGGATCCTGTCACCATGGCCTTGCCCGGGACCCTTCCGGTGCTCAACCGAGAAGCAGTTGAGCTTTCCATGATGGTCGGCATTGCTCTGGGATCGGATATTCCAGACTTCTGCAAATGGGACCGAAAGAACTACTTCTATCCAGATCTCCCCAAGGGATACCAAATCAGCCAATACGACCTGCCCCTTTGCGTCGGCGGCTCCATTGAAATTGAAACCGAATCTGGCTCCCGAACCATCCGAATTCGACGGGCCCACTTGGAAGAGGACACAGGCAAACTGGGCCACGAACTTCCCGGCGGTGGGAAAGCGGATGGATCACTGCTTGACCTCAACCGAGCGGGCACCCCACTGCTCGAAATTGTGTCCGAGCCTGACCTGCAAAGTGCTGAAGAAGCGGTGACCTTTGCCCGCGAACTCCATGCCTTGTGTGTCTTCTTGGGAGTTACTGGCGGCGTGATGCAAAAAGGGCACATGCGATTTGAGCCCAACATCAACGTCGTGATGACGCTGGAAGATGGAAGCGAAGTGGCCACGCCAATCGCCGAAGTCAAAAATCTGAACTCCTTTCGGGCCATCAAAGGCGCGATTGAATACGAATCAAAGCGTCAAGTGGAGCAGTGGGAGAAGGACGGCGTAGAAATGGGGCCTGGCCGCAAAGCCACGTTTGGGTGGGACCCTGAAAAAATGCGAACCATTCTTCAACGCTCCAAAGAAGATGCCCACGATTATCGCTATTTCCCGGAGCCCGATTTGGTCCCACTCAGAGTTGACCAAGCATGGCGCGACGAAGTGCGGTCCCGGCTGCCCGAACTCCCGCAAGCCCGACGGC
>CALDQF010000352.1 GCA_937911845.1 uncultured Phycisphaera sp.
GATGTTGGAAGGTTTGAGATCCAAGTGCAAGACGCCGCGTTCATGGGCGTGGGTTAATGCTTCAATCAATTTGATGCAGCATTTCACACCGCTTTGACCTGAAGGAAGTCCGTCATCGAACGTGCGAGCTTCCTCAATCAATTCCATACAGACCCACGGCACGTCCTGGCCGTCGACGGAATGGGTCCCGGCGGTGATGACTTTGGCGATCCCGGGGTGATCCAACTTGGTGAGCGTTTGCGCCTCTCGAAGAATCCAGTCGGTTGGGATCTTTTCGAAGTGGCGGGTGTCGATGAACTTCATCGCCAACTGCCGTTGCGGCGTGGTCTGATTGACCACCCAAACTTCACCAAATCCCCCCCGGCCAATCTCCCTGACCAGTTGGAATTCACCCACTTGGTTCCCGGGTCGAAGAGTGAGGGGACGAAAGCTTCGGTATTCCGGCCCCGCAGGGACGGTGAGATCATGCTCGGACCCGGACATGAAATCGATCATATGGGCGGTGAACGACTTTTGGCGCTCACCGTTGGCTTCAGTGGGGACATGTGTCAGAATGGTGCACATGACCTTGGTTCCCGCTTCAGTTGTTTATTTCCTCTCTTTGGCCCCGACCGCTGAGGTGATCCCATTGGATAACGTCCAGCGTTTAATGGAATCTGCATCGGTGGGGCAATCCCAAAGGGTGGTCATCGGCGAAGACGGCACCCAATGGATATTGGAAGAGGTGGGACCCGATGTTCGCACCGAGCGGGTGGTCCAAAGATCAGGCACCGAGATGCCACTTCCCACCCCGAACGCTCGGTATTTCGTTGGGTCAGTGGATGGTGACCTTGGCTCTCGGGTGGTGTTGGGATTTGGTCCCGACCTTCCGATGCAAGGCCTTGAAATGACTGCCGCGGGCACCCGCTGGATTTCCACTTCACCGGAAGGTGTACCGGGTCTTTTTGATCCCGCTGATTTCCCGGATTCTCATTTGCCTCAACTCGGTGACTTTTGCACTGCGTTGGAGGTACCTCACAACAAAGACATCAGCAGCGAAGCCTCGCGACGAAAACCGGAAGTGGCTTCGGCCATGTTGGGATCGCCTTGCTTGGAAGTGGACTTGGCCATCGATACCGATCAAGAGTTCCTTGGTTTGTTTGGTGGAAACACCGGCGCTGCGACCGCCTACGTTGAACTGCTGGTGTTGGCGATGAGTGAGATTTTTGATCGTGACGCCGGCACGAGATTCGCCGTGACGTACTTGAGGTTGTGGGATGACATCGACCCATGGAGTGCAGGCAGTACCGGGGACGAGTTGTCTGCGTTCCGCGAATATTGGTTGGCCAACATGACCGATGTGCCCCGAGACTTAGCGCACTTCCTCAGTGGCCGTGGACTCGGCGGCGGCGTTGCCTGGCTGGGAGTCATCTGCAACCCTGATTACGGCTACGCCCTGAGCGCGAATTTGTCGGGTTTCTTCCCGTATCCCATTTTGGACAACAACGGTAGCAACTGGGATTTGATGGTCGTAACCCACGAGACGGGCCATAACTGCAGCGCGCCCCACACCCACAACGTCGGGATCGACCAATGTGGGTGCGATTACGGAGGCTGCCCGGGCGATCCACCCACAGATTGTTCTGCAGCACAGCTTGGGGTGGCCACCATCATGAGTTATTGCCACCTTTGCCCCGGTGGCATTGCCAACATGCGAATGGAATTCCACCCCACGATTGAATCGGATTACCTCATCCCGGCCGTGAACAGCGCGTCCTGCCTGGTTCCTTGTCCAGAGCCATGTCCGGCCGATGTCAATGGTGACACTCAGGTGGGCTTTGATGATTTGGTGGTGGTTTTGGCGGACTGGGGTTCATGCTCGGGCTGTGCCGCGGATATCGATGCCAGCGGTGTGGTGGACTTCAACGATCTCTTGGTCTTGTTGGGGGACTTCGGGCCCTGTGAAGATCCTTTGCCAGTGGGGGTCTCGTACTACAACTTGGCCGGCACCAACCCAAGCGTCTTGCCGGACTTCAGCGGACTCACTCCCAGTTCTACTGGTGAAATGTTGCAAATCAACCTGGCCAGTACCGGCGGGGCGTTTGGCAGCTCCGGCTTGATCGACGACGTTGGTGCAGTGTTCACGAGCATGATCGACTTCCCTGAAGCCGGAGTCTGGACGCTGTACACCGAGAGCGACGATGGTTCGAAGCTGCTGGTCGACGGTACTCTGGTCGTCGACAACGACGGCTTGCACCCGATGGTCGAAGTGGGCGGCACGATCGAAGTGACCGATCCTGGTCCTATTGCCGTGCGGGTCGAATTCTTCGAAGGCGGCGGCGGGGCCGGTTTGATTGTCCGTTGGGAAGGACCAGGTGTTTCGAAAGCCGTGGTGCCAAGTTCAGCTTGGCGGCCGGTGGGATAACGATTAGCGCCCAATTCCGGCCGGCACTGATTTGGGGCGGATGGCTTCCAGCACTCTGGTTTCAATGCCGTCGCGTGCGAGGGCATGGAGCACTTCATCGCGGTGCGCGGCGTCTCGGGTTTCTACGGTGCATTCCACCAAAACGCTGGCGAAGTCGGTGATGCCGAAGGCTCGGTCGTGGGTGATTTGTTGCACACTCGCGCCTTGCTCGGCGATCACGTTGGTGAGTTGCGACAAGCCTCCCGGCCGGTCCCCGATAAACGCGTGGAATCGAACCAAGCGTCCATCGTGCACGAGTCCCAGATCCATGACACGTCCCAGCATGCCGGGGTCGATGTTTCCGCCGCACAAGGGCACCACCACGCGCTTGCCTCGAAGTTCGGGCAACCGCCCGTCCAAAAGGGCGGCCAATCCCGTGGCGCCCGCACCTTCAACCACCGCTTTGGTGTCCTCGGCGAGGCGAAAGATTGACATGGCGATGGCTTCTTCGTCCACTTGCACCACTTGATCAACATGCTTTTGGATGAGTCGGAATGCGTAATCGCCTACTTTTGGTACCGCCAAGCCGTCGGCCAAGGTGGCTTGCATGTCGCTGGAAACTGGTGCGCCGGCCTGTTGGGCCGCTTGCAAGCTCGCGGCGCGGACCGGTTCCACGCCGATCACTTTTACTTCGGGTTGTTGGGTTTTGATTGCGAGCGCGATGCCGGCGAGCAAACCGCCGCCACCAACTGGAACCACCACCGCGTCAAGCCCGGGCACTTGGGCCATCACTTCAAGACCAATGGTGCCTTGCCCCGCAATGACTGAAGGATCATCAAATCCATTGATGTAAGAGAGTCCGTCTTTTTCGGCCAACTCATCTGCAGTGTGTCTCGCTTCGAGAATGTGCTCTCCACAGCGCAGAACCTTCGCGCCCAACAACTCACACCGGCGTTGTTTGACCAACGGCGCATGGATGGGCATGCACACTGTGATTGGAATGCCCAGTTCTCGACCATGGTGCGCCAGAGCCAAAGCATGGTTCCCGGCGCTGGCTGCAACGGCCCCACGTTGTTTGGCGTCGTGGCTCAGCAGCAAGAGGGCGTTGCGAGCGCCACGCTCTTTAAAGGACCCCGTGCGTTGCAGGTGTTCGTCTTTGGTGAACACCGTGCAGCCACAGCGCTCCGAGAGTGCAGGGGCTTCGAAGCAGGGTGTGTGAAAGATGCCATCGGCGATGCGACTGGATGCCGCAGAAATGTCGTCAAACGTAGGCAGAGTGCTGAGATCCGTCACGTCACCATCATACGCCGGGGATCAGGATGGATCGTCGGTCAGCAGGTGTTCGAGGTGCCATGCTTCAGGGGGCGGTGCGGTCACCGTGGTCCCGTCAAGTGTGATGCGGTGGGCATGCAATGCGGCCAATCCTGTGCCCTCCGCCCAGACTGCCCCTCCATACGTTTGGTCGTCCACGAGGGGGTGCCCGAAATGAGACAGGCCCGCGCGGATTTGATGGCGTCGACCGGGGCCAATGAGGCCGACTTCGATCACATCAAACTGTTCGGCTCCTGGGGCACCCGTTTGCGCAGGCCGGATCAACTTCCAGCGGCACACACCCTTTTGTTCTGCTTGCCCGGATTCGCTGGTGCGGACTTTTGCCTCGTGACCATAGAAGTACAACTCGAATCGCCCCACCGGTGGCAAGCCGGGTGTCACCAACGCGAGGTAGGTTTTTTTCGCCGGACGCGCGGCTGGATCACCAGACATGGCCCGGCGCAAGCGCTCCCGAACTGGTCTCCACTTGGCCACCACAAGGCAGCCAGTCGTTCCGAGGTCAAGGCGATGGCAGAGACCCGATTCAGGCAACTCTTTGCAGGCTTCGAGATGTTCTCGTAACCAAGTTTCCACGACCGGCCGCCCATCCGTATTTTTGGTTTGAACACAGTGCCACCCTGTGGGTTTGTTCAACACCAACCACTGGCGATCTTCATGCAACACTGTGGGATCGGTCATGCTCGGCGTCCAAGGCGTTCCAACAACGCGGCCACGATCCAGCCACCAATGATGTATGGAAGCAACTCGGGTTCCCGAATCGCACCCGAGATCCCCAGCCACAAGTAAAGCAGCGCGAACGCAATGGCGGGTACAGGAAACAGTGGCATGCGAAAAGGGCGATGTTGGTCAGGAAAACGGAAGCGTTGCACGACGGCGGCCACGCCAACCCCAGCGTGAGACAGCGTGTAGGTGATGCCGCCAAGCCGAATCAGTTGTTCCAGATCCAACACCGTTAAAAACGCACTGCACAAGATCGCGTTGACCACCAGTGCGGGCACCAGCGTGCCACCTTCGTTGCGATTGGCAAAAAAGCTGGGGAAGTCACGTCTTTCAGCGAAGGCCACGAACAACCGACTGACCACCAACGTCGCACTGATGATGGTGAAGAAAATCAGCACGCCGAAGATCAGTCCTGAAACTTCCGCCACCCCCGGGGGCAACAAATGTTCGGCCGTAAACAGGCCAATGGCTTCAACCGGGTTGCCGTCGGCATCAATCATGGCGGAGGGAGGCGCGGCTCGCAAAAAGGCCAAATTCACCAGCAAATACACCACGGTGACCGCCGCGAGACCGCCGAAGAGCGCGAATGGCACATTTCTTTGGGGATTTTGCACGTCACCGGCAACGGTCGTGGCATTTTCCCACCCGGCATAGGCGAAGAGCACCAGAAGGACAGCATCGGCGAACGTTGGGGAGAACCAGCTCGGAGGGGTGCCTAAGGGTTCGGCGGGTGGTTTGACAGGAACGTCGCTCAGAAACACCAAGACACAAAAGGCAAGGAGTATGACCACTTTGGCCATTGCGCCAACCGTGATCACCGCGCTGCCAAAGCGAACCGAGCGGATGTGCATCGCGGTGGCAATCCAGATGAGCGTCACGGCCAGACCGGACTCGCTCAGGATGCTCTGAACCACGTCGGGAAGGAGGGGGTGCAAGTACGCCGCACTTCCCGCCGCAACCGCCGCCACTGAGGCCACACTGACCAAGACCAAATCTGTTGCACATTGGATGAACGTGGCTTGCCGACCAAACGTGGTCCGCCAATACAAGTAGTGTCCCCCAGTGTTGGGATTGGCGGCCGCCAATTCGCTGTACACGCTTCCGCCGAGTCCAGCAACGATCGCCGCCACAATCCACGCCACCACAAATCGATCCGTGGTCACGAGGTCGGGCCCAACTACACCACTTAGGGTGAAGATTCCGGTGCCGATCATTGCTGCCACGACTACACCGGTGGCGCCGAGACCGCTGATGTTGCGTTTGGGTTCGCTGGTGGTTGGCGTATTAGGTGATGTCATGGGTGGCAATGATCAATCGAGTAGTGGGCATCATCCGT
>CALDQF010000353.1 GCA_937911845.1 uncultured Phycisphaera sp.
GAGCTCGCGGGCTTTGAGATCGGCGGGCAGTTGGCAGGGCACGGCGACAAAAAAGTCACGGATCGGGCGCCGACTCGTGTCGTCGAACGTGAACCAATCTTCCTCATGCAGCAATTGCCCCTTCGGATCGAACACTTCAATCCTGGCCTCGAAGTCATAGTGGTAGCCGTTCTCTTTTTGGGTGTACTGAAAGCGATCAAGTTCGGCATACAACACAAAGGTCGGGTTTGGTCGGTAAAGATGCACTGGATCCGCGGGAAGCAGCGGCTCGTACCGTCCAAAATCTGCAACACTGCCGCAGGCCACCATGGTGGGAATCCGTAAAGCAGATTGCTCGTCCAGCCGGTCGGCCAACACCCGGGCCGCACGAGCGGTGGTTTCAGGGTCCGTGGGATCCAATTCGCGCAGGAATCTCGCCAGCAGTTCGATCCATTCGCGGTCGCGGGTTCCCAAATTAGCCAACAGATCAGGATCGGGCCGTGACATGGGGTCTTCGATTAAGTCGCGGGCGATGGCGCCCATGATTTCTCGCGGGGTCTGTGCTGCGGAAGGGGTGGCCTTGGGATCCGCCGGGATTCCAGCCAACAGTCGCTGCACTGGATCGATTGAAGAAGGGACGGGACCCGCGGGAGGGAGAGGCTTGGCGTCTGCCGTTCCTTTCGCCGTGGTTGTGTTGACCGGTTGATTTCTACTCGAAGCCAGCACTTTTGGAGATTCGGCTCGCAGAAGAGCATCTCGAAGCGCGGGATCTATTTTGATCGGGGCAGCCGAGGGTGTGGTGCCTTCAAGGCGAGTGGTCGATTGTTGACTGTCGACCGAAGCGACTCGAGTAGCCATATCGCATGCGGGCAACAATGCGGTCAGCAGCAGCATCCAATGTCGATTCATGGCACCTTCCTTGGTATTGATGGTCCCGATCCTCAGGACCCGGACGCAGTTTACCCCGCGCAGGCCAAGGTGAGCCGAATCGCCAATGTTTCGAGGGCCCGACGTTCATTGCCGCGGCCTTGGCGAGGTGCAAGTTGGGCATCCAAGGCTTCCCGGTGCAGTTGAGCCGCCACGTCGGGATTGATCCGTGAACCAACGTTGAGGGTCGGACCTTGGGAGGGGCCCCAAAGTTTGAGGGCCCGGCTGAGTGACCAAGGATCGACACCACGTTCGGCATTGATCGACAACGTGGCCAATTTGCGGGCGAGGTCAATAAGGCACCAGAAGGCGGGAACCGTTGATTTTCGGCCAATGTCCAAGACTTCGTGCAAGACCTGAGCGGTGCGTTCTGGATCTCCGGAGAGCACCGCTTCCTGCAGCGCCCACACTTCATCGCTGCTGGATTTGGCGATCAGTTGTTCCACCAGTTTGGCATCGATGCGCTCTTCGCTTGCGCCCGCGAGTTTGCGCATTGCTGAATCCAGCTGGCTCAATTCGGGGCCCACGCGTTCCAACAGCACTGTTTTGGCATTCGCGTCGATTCGACGTTCATGGTCTTCAGCAAGCCGATCGATCCAGCGAGGGACATCCTTTTCACTCGGTGGTTTGCAATCCACCAAAGCGCCTCCGAGGTCCACGATGGCCCGGTCGATGCGCCCAGGCCGCCATTCGTCTGCTTGGAGGATCAGGGTCGCATTGGGAAAAGGCGAGGCCAAGCCCCCTTCCAACACTTGGCGTGGGGTGCGTGCCTTTTTCCCTCCCGGGACCAAGGGATCTTCGGCGTTTTCGTCTTCTTTGATGAGTTGCTCAGTCCCCTCAATGATGACCATGGTGTGCGGGGCCAGCAGACTGGGGGTACGCAGAGCATCCAAGACATCGGCCAGTTGTATTTGGTCGCCTCGATGCCGTTCGACGGCCACTCCATCCGGCCCGTGTTGCTGAACAAGCCCGCGTTCCATGTTCTGTATCGCCAACTGGTGAAGAAGCCGTTCTGGCCCTTTCAGCAGCACCACTGGTTCGTGTCCCTTCAGGGCATCTGGCTTTGTTTCGGCAGCTTTTTTGGCCATGGCCCCAGCCTAACGACGGAGACAACGGCTGGGGGGGTATCATGTTTTCCCTATGGCAATCCTTATCGACGGCTCGACCAAAGTTCTCTGTCAAGGCATCACCGGTTCAGCGGGCGCCTTCCACACCAAAGGGTGTCTCGACTACGGCACCAGCATGGTGGGTGGGGTGACTCCTGGAAAAGGGGGGCAACAAGATGCCAATGGGTTGCCCATTTTCGACACGGTCGCCGATGCGGTGGACGCCACCGGAGCCACCGCTTCGATGCTGTTCGTGCCGCCAGCTTTTGCCGCGGATGGCATTTTGGAAGCCGCAACGGCTGGAGTGGAAGTCATTTGTGCCATCACCGAGGGCATTCCAGTCGCTGACATGGTTCGCACTCGAGAGATCCTTGATCGCGACCACCCAGGGGTTGTCCTCATTGGCCCCAACTGCCCGGGGGTCATTACCCCCGGAAAGCGTGTGGCCGGCGAAGGACCAGAGGCCACGTTTGAAGGCGGTTGCAAGATCGGCATCATGCCTGGCTACATCCACACCCACCGTGCTGATGCCGCGAGCGGTAAAGCGGTGGGCATCGTGTCTCGATCAGGGACGCTGACCTACGAAGCGGTGTGGCAATGCTCCGACCGAGGGATTGGTCAATCGACGTGTGTCGGAATTGGTGGCGACCCCGTGAAGGGCATGAACTTCATCGACTGTTTGGAACGCTTTGAAGCGGACCCTGAAACCGATGAGGTGGTCATGATCGGCGAGATCGGTGGCACGGATGAAGTGGATGCCGGTCGCTGGGCAGCTCAGCACATGACCAAGCCCGTGGTGGGGTTCATCGCCGGGCGAACCGCGCCCAAAGGCAAACGCATGGGGCACGCAGGAGCCATCATCGGCGGGGCCGATGACACCGCTGATGCGAAGATCTCGGCCCTCCGTGAGGCCGGACTCGAGGTTTCTGACTCACCAGCGGGGTTGGGACACGCAATGGCCATCGCGCTGGGACTGGGTGCCGAGGCCACTTAGAAATTTCTTTTTGCTTGAAAGTTGCAGAGGTCTACTGTGAATGGTTCCTAATTTGGAGTCTTTTGCATGAAATACCTACCTTTTCTGTTCGCGGCGTCTTTTACTGTCCCGAGTTTGGCCGACACGGTTGTGATTGCCCAAAATGGCCTTGATTATTTTCCACTCGAAGCCCGGGTCGAAGTTGGGGATACTGTCCGTTGGGAATGGTCCAATGGCAGCCATGATGTGGCATCTGGAGCAAATTGCTCGGAAGACGGCGTCTTTTACGGCCTGCTCCGCAACTCGAGTCCGTTCTTTGAATATGTGGTTGAAGAATCGCTTGCGGGCCAGACGGTGGAATATCACTGCACCGTGGGGAGCCATTGCAACTTTGGCATGATCGCATATTTGGTCGTGGGTGACGTGAGTGTTCCGTGCCCTGGCGATGTCAATGGTGATCAAGCTGTTACTTTCGCTGACCTGTTGGAACTTCTTGGGGCATGGGGCAGCAATGATCCAGACAAGGATGTTGATGGCAACGGAGTGGTGGACTTCAATGACTTGGTGGGCACCCTCGCCAATTGGGGCCCTTGCTGAGTTCATCTGGCCACGAAATTTCAAATGAAACAACGCGGAGCCCTCAAGGCTCCGCGTTGTCATTGAGAGATCTTTGCTCAGGGCTGTTCGCGACAAGAACCCCATCGGGAAAGGATGCGAATAGTGTCGCCCATGCCCACCGTGCCGTCACCGTCCAGATCATGCCCCGGGTCAACGGTATCAAAGGCACTCAACAGCAGGATGAGGTCTTGGAATCCAACGATTCCATCACCATCAAGATCCTCCGTACAGCCGCCATCCGCTTCGTCGACCCAAGCCAAACCGCGGAGGTCGGTCGACAACGGCAAGTACCGTATGCCATGAAGGTTGGCGTAGTTTTCATGGAATTTGGCAATCCGAAACCGGTCTGGATCCAGCCCCCAGACCGCGGACTCGCCCTTGGCCAGATCTTGGATGCCATCAATGGTCCAGAGCCCATCCCAAGCATCGATAAGGTCCCAGTGGCCCGGAGCCACCGAAGCTTCCCAAAAAGAAAGGTGCACTTGGGGCACGCTTGAAACGCCAACCAAGCGGGTGTCGTCGTGGACCAGCACGCGGGCGTCGGGTTGGACCGCAATGCCATCGAGATCGAGGGTCCGGCCAATCTGCCCATTTGGTGCCAGTTCAGAGAGTTGAT
>CALDQF010000354.1 GCA_937911845.1 uncultured Phycisphaera sp.
CGCTTGATCACTGCGATGTGGTCTTGATCGATACGCCAGGACGAAGCCAGCGCGACAAGCAGAACATCAGTGAACTGTAAGAACTCCTTGCGGCATTCGCCCCCGATGAAACCCATCTTGCTCTCTCTGCGGCGGCCGCACCAAAGGTGTTGCGAGAAGGTCTTTCGGCGTTCGGTGGCATCGGGGCCGACACCCTGTTGTTCACCAAATTGGATGAAGCCGCTTCCTTTGGTCCTCTTTTGGCCATCGGCCGGGATGCTGGTCGCCCCATTGGCTGGGTGACGACTGGGCAAGGGGTCCCCGATGATCTGGGCCCGGCTCGTGATGCAGGGTTGCCGGAGAAGTTGTTGGGTTCATGACCGATCAAGCAGCCCGACTCCGTGCATTGGTCGAAGCTCGTCTCCAGGGTGGGGAGGCCGCGAAGGGTGGTCCCCGCCTCGTCGCCGTGGCCTCGGGCAAGGGGGGGGTTGGTAAAACCAACCTGAGTTTGAATCTTGGCTTGGCCATGGCTCGGCGAACCGGTCGCTCGGACGTTTGTCTGGTTGATATTGATTTTGGCTTGGCCAATGCTGATGTTCTGTGTTCTGTGCAGCCAGAGCGAACCCTCGCTGATGTTCTGGACGGCCAATGCGGCATGGAAGACGCCATGGTGCTCGGTCCTGGGGGATTGCGATTGCTTCCTGGCATTGGCGGGGGACGAGGTCGACCAAGCTTGGACGAGCAGGATCGAAGTCGTTTGGTTCAATTGGCGGGGGACCTGGGAGAGGCAGCGTCCGTCGTGCTGTTCGATTGTGCGGCTGGTATCGGGCGCAATGTCTGCGCGTTTACGCGTTCGGTTGATGATCTCATCATCGTGACCACACCTGAGCCCACCGCTTTGGTGGACGCGTACGCCTTGGTGGTTGCGGTGGCGGATGCTCCGGTGGTCCCCAGACTCCATCTGGTGGTCAATATGGCCCAAGACAAGGCGGAATTGGCCGAAGTCCAGGAACGATTTCTCCGCACCTGTGATCTCTTCCAAGGGGTGACCTTGGAGGTCCATCCGGGCGTCCCACTGGATCCTGTGGTGCGTAATGCCGTTCGCCAACGGCTTCCTTTTATGTTGCTTGACCCAAATTCAGCGCCGTCCAAGGCGGTGGATCGGATTGCTGGACGGCTTTTGGGGCTGGACAAGCCCACGAAACGCCCCTGGTGGTCACGAATGTGGTCGTAACTAAAAAAGTTCCGATTTTTCCGTTTGTTCCCTTTATTCGCGATTCTTTTCCTCCGATGGGACGGAATGCCACAAAAGGCATTTGTGATGTTTGAGCCGGAATTTGAAGGTGGATGTGATGCGAATGGATGAACAACGTTGGGCATGGGGCATGGTGTTGGCGGGGACCATCATCGGT
>CALDQF010000355.1 GCA_937911845.1 uncultured Phycisphaera sp.
CTCCGGTTGGGCTGGTTCGGGTCGGAGATCCTGAGAGCGGAATCTCTCAGTTGATCGACATGTCTTCATCGGGGGTACGGGAGGCTTGGGAAACCGCGGCCCTTCAACGACAAGAAGAATTGCTTGCTTTGGCCCGATTGATTGGTGGCGATGTGTTGCCACTCCGTACAGATCAAGATGCCATTGATGCGATTGAACGTCACTACCAACGCCGAGCTCGAGGGAGCAAAGCGTGAGGATTCGTTTTGGTCAGCTGGTGCTTTCTTTGGTGGTCGTGGCTTGCTCGAACGAAGTGCCGAAAGCTGCGGTTCTTCCTTTGGACGGGGAAGGTTTGGAAGCGGTGGTTCAGCCGGGAACGCCGCAGGTGGGCGATTTTTTTGTCGTCCAGCTTCCTGAAGAAGCCAAAAGTTGGTCGGTGCTGTTGCCGGAGGGTGTCGAACAATCCAATTTGGACAATGGCGACTTGCGACTTCGTACGTTTACTGCGGGTGTGCTGGTTCTCGCCTTCGAAGATCGCTCAGAACAGTTGCGTTTGAAGGTTGGTTCATCGTTGCCAGAGGGTGACCGTCCGGACGCCATTGAAGGAGTGGTTGGATTGCCTCCCACACTTCAGGAACAATTGGTCGACTTTGTCTCCAAGACGTGGATTGCAGTAGCGATTTTTTTGGCTCTCTTGGTTGCGTCGATCTGTTGGCGGAACTGGCGTCAGCGATTGCGGGTGGGTCCGTATACTTCACCCGCAGACCGGGCCCGGAACGCGGTGGAAGAACTGTCCTCTGATCTCCCGCAAACCGAACTTGAGGCGATTGGCTTCCTCTCCGAACTTTCCGATGTCATACGGACGTATCTTGAGGAAGCGTTGCAATCCCCGGCTTCTCGTTCCACGACCCCGGAATATCTTGCGGACGCCCTGCCTTCCCTACCGGTGGCGACCCGGGAACCACTCAAGCAACTCCTCCGTGCCTCCGATCGAGCCAAATTTGCCCGAACGGCTATGCCTGCTTATGCCCGTGGCGTTCTCGTGCAAGCGAGCAAAATCATCGACCTCACTGAGCCGGCACCCGATTCCGAGGGTTCAGCATGAGACAAGAGCTCTTCGACGGGTTGCATGCTTGGTGGCTTCCGATTGGACTCTTGATCGCCGTGTTCTCGGCGTGGTGGTCCTCCCGACGAGGGCAGCACACCAAATGGTCTGGTGTCCCAAAAAGCTTGCCGCGTTCCTGGCGACAAAGGACCCGATGGGTTCCGCGATTGTTGGGATGGCTCGCGTTGCTGCTTCTGTTGTTCGGGCTTGCGGGGCCGCGGGGGGTTCGCGAACACCGTGAGGTGACCGGGCAAGGTCTGGCCATTACGTTGTGTGTTGATCGTTCAGGATCCATGCTCGCCCTTGATTTGGCTGACTCGGTGGTCCGGCGTAGTCGGCTGGATGTGGTCAAAGATGTGGTGGACCGGTTTGTTCGAGGAGACACCACCATGGCCGGTCGACGGGGTGATTTGCTCTCTATTGTCCAGTTTGGCACGCATGCAGACGAAGTCACGCCTCCAACATTTGACCATGAGTATGTGGCGGAGGCGGTGGCAGGTTTGGAAGTCTCTGCCTTGGAATCTGAGCGGGCCACCGCGATCGGTGATGCTTTGGGCCTGGCGGTCGAGCGATTGGATGCTCTACGTACTCAGGACGTCAACCAGACCATCGGTGATCAGATCATCATCTTGTTGACCGATGGTGAAAGCAACGCGGGCGTTCTGTCGCCTCTGGAAGCCGCAGAGTTGGCTCGAGCTTTGGGCGTCAAGGTGTACACCATTGGTGCTGGGACAACTTCAGCTACGGCCCCTATTCCCATGACCGATCCGTTTACTGGGCGCGAACGTATTCGAAACATGCCGGTGTCTCTGGATATGGAGACGTTGAAAGCCATCGCGGAGCAAACTGGAGGCCAAGCCTTTCGTGCCACCGACCAAAATTCTCTGGTGGAGATCTACGCCGAGATTGATGCCTTGGAACGTACTGAATACCAAGAGACTCGCTGGGAAGAGGTGCGAGACGATGGACCACTGATGCTCGGCTTTGGCTTGATGCTTGGTCTTTTTGCTCGGCTTCTCGGTGCGTCGCTGTGGCCGGAGGTTGCGTCATGAGTGGATTGATCTGGCACAACGCATCGTGGTGGCCCTTGTTCGGCATTTTGCTTGGTGTTGGGGTCATGGTTCTTGTCCTCGGGTGGCGTCTTCGTCGGAATCAAGGGGCTTTGCTGCCTGGGGTTTTTGCCGCCACACTCTCGAGTCGACCGATTCTGACCTTCGGTGGTTCATTGTTGTTGGGGGTGGCGATTCTGGATCCACGTTGGTCCAGTGAAACCATTGAACTTCCTTTTCGGGGGCGAAATGTGGTGGTTCTCCTAGATGCTTCACGCTCGATGCGTTGTCAGGACGCGGCTCCGGACCGACTGCAAGTGGCCAAAACCCTTTTGGGGGAATTGGCGGACTCAGCCGTCGGCGATCGATTTGGTTTGATTGCTTTCGCAGGAACTCCGGTGCCCAAATGTCCTCCCACTGCAGATCCTCGCGCTTTCCGTCGTGCTTTGCGCCAAGTTAATCCCGATCGAATGCCCATCGGAGGATCGCTCCCGGGAGACGCACTGCGTGAGGCGGCCTCATTTTTGTCGGAGGACATCAACGACAGTTTGGTGATCTTGGTGAGTGATGGCGACGACATGGGGTCTTGGCCGATCGAGGCCGCCCGTGGTCTCGGCGTCCCAGTGGTCACCATCTCACTGGGCGATGCTGAAGAGGGGGCGCGTATTCCTGACGATGCAGGGGGCTGGGTGGTTTACGATGAGTCTGAAGTGTGGTCTGTTCGCAATGACAAGCAGATGAAGGCTCTGGCTCAAGCGAGCGCTGGTATTCACGTTCCATTGGGAACTTCTGTGGTCGATGCGCGTGCCTTGTGGCGTCAGCGTTTGGCCCCTCTGGTGGGTGGTTCAGAATCGGTTCAGGAGATCACCAAGGATCGTCCGGAGTGGCGGTGGTTCGCGGTTCCTGGTGTGTTGTTGCTTGGACTGGGTTCCATCGGAAGGGCGAGGATCGCCTGATGCGTGCGGTGGTGCTGTTGGCCTTGTTGGCCCAAGTCTCCGAGTCCCCAGGGAAGGATGAACTCGCAAAGATTCGGGGGCTTCGCGCAGAAGATCCTGCGAACGGCCGGCTCGCGTTCACCGAGGGCCGGTTGGCTTTGGATGGGGGCCAACTCTCGGAGGCCATGTCTGCCTTCAACGACGCGGTCGAGTTGCTGGACGGGCCGGGAGATTTGGCTCGTGCCCACCATGCGGTTGCGGTAACGCAGCATCAAGCCGCCATGTCTCAAGTTGCCCAGAACCCGGCTTTGGCAAAGGAGATGATCGCGGCGGCCATGGCCAACTACGCGCAAGCCTTGGAGTACGACCCCAAACTTGAGCCTGCGCGGCGCAACGGCGAACGCGCGGCGCAATTTGCTTCGAGTGTTCCTCCACCACCACCTGAATCGTCGGGAGGAGAAGGTGAGAATCAAGATGGATCGCCCGACTCCACAGAATCAACCGATGACAATCCTTCCGAGGCTTCTCCATCTTCAGACCAGCAGGAACCAACGGATGGTGACTCAGGCAATCAAGAACAAGATCCCTCAGCCCAAAATTCCCCTTCAACATCCGAGTCCAGCTCTGATCCCTCCACTGGCTCGACGGAATCTCTTTCAGAGGCGGAGGCCCGCCGGATGCTGCAAGAAATTCGAGATCGTGCCGATGAACGGCAAGAAGAATTGAGTGCTCGGCAATCGAGGTCTCGGGTGGTGGAGCGCGATTGGTGATGATGCTCCCACTGGTTGTACTCCTGACTGCCATGGCCGATGTGGAGTGGGTGGTTTCTCCATCTGTTGCAGATGCAGGCATTCCGTTTGAGGTTCAACTTCGACTTCAAGGTGAAGGCCAGTCTTCCCCTGATCTTGATGTTCCCACCCCGGAAGTTGATGGTCTGGTGGTGCTCGAGGGTCCTGATGTTCGCTCTGGTTCCAACCTCATTTTTGTCAACGGAAGCGCCTCGGCCGCCTGGACACGATCATTTGCCTGGTCGGTGGTTGCTGATTCCCCCGGGCTGTACCAGTTGCCAGAACTCATCATCAAAAGCAAAGAACGTGATATCAAGGTCAACAGCCGACCGGTTGTCGTCCGTGAACTGGAGCCAAGCCAAGACGTCTTCGTTGAACTTCGCTGCTCCAACTTGACGCCCTGGGTGGATCAAATCGTCGACTTGGAACTGACAGTTTTGTTCCGTCCATTTCAGGATGAAGAGTTGGGCACGCGTATTGGAAGTCAAGATCTGGTTGACGGCATCGATTGGGACCGCAGTGCGTTGGGGCCTTTCTCTGGCATTGTTCAAAGTCGAGACCGACCCAAATTTGTACTGGGTCGCGGTAAACAGCAAGGGTGGGATGGCTTCCGCTGGACAGTGTCCGAACGGTTCCGTTCGGTGGGTACTTCTGTGGTGGAACCGGTTCGAATCGTAGGAACGTATCCAGTGTCTTTGGTCCGGACGAACACAGTGTTCGGGTCCAGAATTCGGATCGCTCGAAGGAGCCCGGTTCGGGTAGACACAACCCCACTGCAAATTGAGGTTCGGCCCCCACCTCAAGAGGGGAAACCGCAAGATTGGGGTGGCGTGGTCGGTCGTTTCGAGTTGTCCACATCACTGGACCGGGTGGCACTCGGTGTTGGTGAACCAGTGACCTTGACCCTGAGGGTCGAAGATCTCGATGGCAATGCGGATCTCGCTGGTTTGCCTGACCCTCCAATCGAAATTCAACTTCAAGAAGCAGGCTGGCAGTTGTCGCCAGACCCTGCCCCCGGCAAGGTTGAGGGCCAAGTTCGAACCATACGGCGGAGCATCCGTCCGACAGAACGTGCCTCCGAGTTGCCCAGTTTGCGTTTGCCATACTTTGATGCCGAAAGCAGCATGTGGGGAGTGACGGTGGCGGAGGCGATACCGGTGCAAGTGGCCGCCGCCAGCCAGTTGGATATCGAGGATCTTCCTCCCCCTTTGGTGGAGCGTCGTGAACCTATGCTTGAAATTGGTCCTGAAACTTGGCCAGGTCTCGCTGAGGTCAACACTGTTCCATCAGTGACGGTGCTCCCGGTTGCCATTGGGTTGGGTTTGGGGATGCTGGCTGCGGGAGCAATTCGATGGGCCCCACTGCTCTTCTCACGTGGCGGGGTGAGTCGGAAACGAAAACTCGATAATCTTCGCCGCGCACTCGATCGGTCTCAAGGTCACCTTGAAGTGGGGCAAGCCGCGCGAACCTACTTATCAACGTGGTCGAACCACGCTTCCGATCCGATCTCTGTTTTGCGAAAGAGTGATCCCCAACTCGCTGATGACCTTCAGGAAGCGTTTGCCGCACTTGACCGTGCAGATTTTGGTGGCGGTTCTGCGGATGCCAGCGAGCGGGTTGTCGGTTTGCTTCGGTGTCTTCCGGGGTCGCGCGCATGATGATTTACCTTTCTTTGCTGTGCTTGTTTGATTCTGGGGAGAGTTTGTTTGAAAACGCTATGTCTCTGGAGTCAAGTCAAGCCCAAGTGGTCTTTATTGAGGCGGCCGAGTCTTTTATGAATGACGCCGCCACCAATGCCGATCCCAATGTGGTGTTCAATGCTGGGCTGGCGTGGGCTCAGGCCGGCAACCGGCCCAAAGCGAAGCAAATGCTCCAGTACGCCGTTGCTCGAGGCGCCACCCCTGAGGCGTGGCGAGCGCTTCAGTTGATCCGGGAACAGGATGGTCCAGATTCCATTCAGGAACCTCTGCCGTGGTTCACACCTCTGGCTCGACTTGGCGTTGCAATTTCCATCATGGTGCCTGCGGCAGCTCTGTGGGCGGGGGGAATGTTGTCGATCGCTGGACTTCTCTGGGGACTGCGTCGTCCAGATCTTGCCGGTCTTACTCTCGTGGCGACACTTGTCTTTGTCACTCCTCTCTTCAGCCGGACTCTGACCATTCCAGGTGGGATTGCGGCAAGCGAACTGATCCCGTTTGAAGGCCCGGGTGATGGTTACGCTCCAACGAACGCGCTTCTGAAGTCTGGTGATGAAATCAACGTGATTCGTACCGCTGGTCAGTGGTGCGAGATTGATCTTCCGGGAGCGGATTGGCGACGGGGCTGGGTGCGTCGCGCCGACTTGCTCTTCCCGCAAAATGCTCTCGCGCCATGATGCAAGAACCGGGAATCCCTGATCATTTGACCCCGCTGCACACGGCCAGTCCTCAGCGTTTGGATGGTCGGTGGCGGAGCGACCGGCACGATGATGGGTATCGCGGCGGTGGTGATGCTCGCCAAGAGATTGCAACGGTCTTCCATGAGGCGTGTGCGGTGGAAAAGTTGTTTCAGAACCCGGTCTGCGTGGTGGCGGAACTGGGCTTTGGTGCAGGATTGTCCATGCTGGAGACCATCCAGCGTTTTCGTGAAGTAGCCTCCCCAAGCGCTCGTTTGTGTTTGGTTTCTTGTGAGAAGTTTCCCATTGATCCTGAATCTGCGAAGGAGATGTTGATCCACGATGGGGCCGCACCTGACTTGGTCTCGTCGCTGATCGACCAGTGGCCCATTCATGTTGGAGGTTGGCACCGCTTGTCTTTTCTGGGTGGGCGTGTGCACCTGACTATCGGACTGGGTGATGCCTCCGATCTTCTTCAAACTTTGAACTTCGAGGCGGATGCTTGGTTCTTGGATGGCTTTTCGCCGGCCAAGAATCCAGAGTTGTGGACCCCAGAGGTTCTGCAATTGGTCACCGAACGGAGCGCTGCGGGAGCCCGTTTGGGGACGTGGTGCTCGGCGGGTGATGTGCGTCGTTCGCTCACAGCATTGGGGTGGTCGGTCGAGCGGGTCCCTGGGCACGCCGCGAAACGTCACCGCGTGCAAGCTCGTCGTTCTGGCACCACCCCGAAGCGGTCTTCACCGGGCACCATTCATATCGCTGGAGCAGGTTTTGCGGGTGCGGGTGCCGCTCGGGCCTTTGCCGAGCGTGGCTGGTCGGTCACAGTGTTTGACCCCAACGGTCCCGTTTCCGGTGCTTCAGGAAATCCGCGAAGCCTTGTGCAGCCCCGGTTGGCGAGAGGTTTAGACGCGGCAAGTCACCTGCATTTGCACGCCGCTCTTTTTGCCGCCCGGCAGATGGATCAGTTGGGCGTGGCGTCGATCTCCGGTGCGCTGCACCTCGCGGTTGGTCATCATGGGGGAAAGGTCGAGGCTGCGTTGAGCCACGAGGGATTGCCAACCAGTCTGATTCGCGCGGTTGGTGAGGAAGAGGCTTCCAAGTTGGCTGGTTGTCAGGTAGGGCCGGGCGCATGGTTTCCTTCCGCTCGATCCGTCTCAGGGCCTGAGTACGTTGCCGCCCTTCTCGACCATGGCAACATCGACGTTCGCCTCGATTCCCCCATGACCACTGTATGTGATGAGATACCACTGGTGTGGTGCACCGGTTCGACCGCTGTCCATGCGTTGGACTTGTGTGGGCTGCATCAGATTCGTGGACAACTTGAGCTGCTGGCTCCAATCCCCGGGTTGAACCACGCCATTTGCTTTGGTCATTATTTGTTGCCGGGTGAAAACACTCTTGTGCTCGGCGCGAGTTATGACCACGGAGATTCTGATCCATCGGTTCGGGACAATACGGCGCAGGCGTCTCTCGATCTGGCCCAAGCCGCGTTGCCTGGAGTATCGATGCGCCGCATTGGAGGGCGGACGAACTTCAGGCTGGCTTCACGGGATCGACTGCCCGTGCTGGGCCCAGATCACCATGGGCAACGTTGGTTCAGTTTGGCCCACGGTTCCCGTGGAGCCTCGACAGGACCACTCTTGGGGGCGTTTTTGGCCGATTGCATGGAGGGGGTGCCTGGAGTTTTGCCTTCTGTGTATATCGATCGACTCCGAGTCGGACGATTTGATCGTTAGATCTTGGCTTAACCCCCATATGAGACGGTGGTGCAGGTTCGTTCTCCCATTGGGATGGTTTTGAGATGCTGCTCGGAAGCACTGTTTTTTGGTCGCAGACGATTGAAAGGCAGGGGAATACGTCATGTCAAATTTTGGTTACCAGCCCCATTACTGAGAGTTCCCATGACGGCCGTCTCCCGGCTGGGGTATCCTTTGCACATGTTTTTAAGCCCGATTCTTTGCCTTCCGCTGGTGCTCCCCGCCGCTGATTCCATCGAAGATCTGTACGCCCGCTTCGGCGCTGGTTTTTCGATATCTTCGCCGGCTGACTTCACGCTGACTGG
>CALDQF010000356.1 GCA_937911845.1 uncultured Phycisphaera sp.
AGCGAGAACAAGTCGACTTGCAGGCCTGACTCGACGATTCGGGTCGAGGCGGCCAGACCGGCCAGTCCACCGCCAACCACAATGACTCGGGGACCACTCATGATGAGGCACCATTCAATGGAAGAGCAATTGGGAGTGTCGATATAGATTCTGAGGCCTGGTTCATTTTGTCTTCAATCTTCTGAGCAGCTTCAATATCAAGAGTGCTGTAGCCCGCGATGGCTGCGACTGCCATCGTCGAGAGCCCCATGCCGAGTGCAGCACAGGCGTAGCCCCAGCGGGCTTGTGAGGCCCGGCTGACGGTGAGCCCCCAAGTAATGGCTGCAGACCACAATCCATTCGCGAAATGGAAGACGATCGCCAGTACGCAAACCAAGTAGAACGCGGCGAGGATCAGTCCAACCTCACCCTGTTGGAAGTGGGCGGCCAGTGAACTTGCGGCGTGATGGGTGTCGAATTTTGGCATCAAACCCAAGTACGTCCAGCCAAAGCGGAGTGAAGTGACGTGCAGGAAAATAAAGGCGACAGCGAGGTAGCCAGTCATACGCTGAAGGGCGTACCGCCAAGAGCCGTTCCAGCCGTAACGGTTGACATTGACTTTTCCAGATTGGGCAAAGATGACTCCCAAGGAGGCGTGGAATGCGATGGGCCCAAAAAGGACCGTCCACTCAATGATTTCAAGGGCTGGGAGCGAATGGATGAAATCCACTTCGTGCTGAAAGGTCTCGACGCCCGCGTCTCCGTACTCGGATTTTCCAAGGAATCTTCCCCAGACGACGGACGAGTTGGTGGTGAGGTGGGGGAGCAGAAACAGGCCAACTGGAAAGACGCCCGAAAGACTGTGCAGCCGGCGGAGTAGGTGATAGTGGCGATCAATGATGGACATGGGCGTTCTTTGCGGGGGCCTCAATAAGCAAGTCTTTCGTACAACGACCTGCGGTCAAGGAATGATGAGGCCTGATCCTCCAGGCGCTGTGTCGTCCCCTGTGGTGGGTGAAGGGCCAGGCTGGGTTTCTTGAGATAGGCCTCCGCCATGTTTGGCCAGATGCTCCTGAACTTGAGCTTTGACTTGGACGTATTGGGAACGGAGGCCGTCGAGCGTTTCAGAAAGCATTTTGGACTCTTCTTCGGTGAGGTTCCCTTTTGATTTTTCTTCAAGCACGGCCAGAAGGTCGATGTGGTGCTCGGTCATGTTGAGGTCAACCGAATTCAAATCAATGAAGACCTGACCCGACGGGTCCGGTCGCATGGCCATGGCCATCATGGCTTGTGAGGCCAGGGCAATGACGAAATACTCGAACGTGGCTTCGGGAATCGCAGGTTGTTCAGAAGCAGCTGCCTTCGCATCTGCTTCGGCGAGTCGGGCCCGCTCAGCCTCGGCTTCGGATTTCCAATCTTCATCGGCGGAGAAATGGTTCGACGGATCGGTCTCAGTCATGGTGGTGGGGTACCCTTTCCTATGTGCAGTATATGTCTAGAACCCGTTCCCCGATGCCCAGAATCTCAGTCAGGGCGGTCATCTCAAGGATTGTCCAACTGCTTTCTTTTGCGACATGCGGGCTTATTTCAGCATGTCAAAGTGAGCAGCAATCTCTCGTTCTTGATGACTACCGGCTCAGGCTCACGGCTGAGTACGGAGAACGTGATGCTGAATCACTAGCTGGAGAAGATGAAGGCCAATCGGTTGATTGCCTCGTTGGGCATGTTGCCGGTCGCCCAATGTATGCCCACGACATCCTGGATCCGATGCGGGACGAGCTCTCGGCTGTGGCCGCCCAAAGTGATTTGGCACAATTTCGAATCGAGGCTCGACGGCGCGTGCAACAACGGCTCGAGGGCGAGATTCTGAACCGCCTGTTAATTGAAGAAGCAGCTTTGCAGCGAGATCCTGAGAAAAGTGCCCAGTTCAACGACCAGGTTCAGATGGTGGCCGAACTCCTGTCGAGAAATTCTGGCATGTCAGATGCTGACTTTCGAAGGAAGGTACTGGATGAAAATGGCGTG
>CALDQF010000357.1 GCA_937911845.1 uncultured Phycisphaera sp.
TACTCATGATGACATGCCCTCAAGCAGACGGGCAACAGCTTCCGCGACAGCTCCAGATCGGTGACCTGAGACCACACACTTCGCCCGTGATTTGGCTTCCGAATCGCCATCCTCTGGAGAAAAGGACCAAGGAGCAGACGACAGCATTCGCAAGTCATTGTGACCGTCACCCACCGTCGCAGCTTCGTCTGGCTTCACCCCAAGCGCCAGCATGGCGGTCCACTTGTCGGTGTCGGGAGCGAAGATCTCCAAAAGGTGAGGGCGATCAACCACCGCGTCCGCCTCAGTTAGTGCGCCCCAATGTTGCACATGCACTTGGGAACCCATCACGCTCCGTATCACATCGGCACTTTGGGCCATGACTGATGCTGGACCAACAGCGCCGGCACGCAAGGTCGAACCAGGATGGGGGTCGGGTCCATGGTGCATACGGATGTCATGGATACGGAACCACCATGAAGTTGCGGGATCAAGTGGTGCATCACCCTGAACAACGTAATCGACCCCACATTCTGGATCCTTCAGCAAGATGGATGCCTGACCATCCTCAACCAAAGTACGGCTGACCAAGTCAGACACCTCCGGACGCATCAGTGATTTATACAAGGCACGGCCATGACGATCTGTGGCATACGCGCCGCCCGCGCTGATGATCCGTTCCACAAATGGCAGCGCCTCCAGCACAAAGGAACACTCTGAAAAAGCACGCCCTGTGGCAACAATGACTTCAACGCCACAATCGACCAGGTGCTCCAGAGCCTTGACACCATCTGGACAAGGTTCGTTTCCGACCAAGAGGGTCCCATCGAGGTCCGTAACAAAGGTGGTAACGGGAGCCGGCACGGAGTTCATCGTATCCAAGAGAAGAATCATCTGGTATTCCACCTTGCAGGACCAACCAATTCATCGCAGACTGTCAATGTGGGTGTCTCAGCACTGTCACGAAATCTCTTGGATCTCTGGGCCATGGAGCACCAAGAAAAGTTCACGAACCTCGTGCCCTTTCGAACTGTTTGGCAACACGGCGGTGCTGCAACCGCTTGGGTGACGTGCGCTGATAATCAACGCGATGGCATGGTGAAATTGCCTGTCAAGGCTTGGGAGCGACGATGGCACCGGAGAATCCGAGAGTCGCGCGACCCAAATCTTGCCCCAGAGTTGTTTGCGATTGGTGACACCATCGGCAACGTCGATTTTGCTTGGATTGTGATGGAACGAATCCAAGGCAACC
>CALDQF010000358.1 GCA_937911845.1 uncultured Phycisphaera sp.
GGGTCGGTTTGATTTGGGTGGAATCCCGCCGGCCCCTATGGGTACGCCTCAAATCGAGGTCGAATTCAACATCGACGCCAACGGTATCTTGCAAGTGACGGCGACTGAAAAGACCACGGGAAAGAGTGCCGACATTCGAATCGACAACTCGGGTGGATTGTCTGAGGAAGAGATCGAACGAATGAAGACCGAGGCGGAAGCCAATTCTTCAGCCGATAAAGAGCGTCGCGAGTTGGTTGACGTCAAAAATCGGGCCGAACAGATGGTCTTCCAGACCAAGCAAGCTCTTGAGGAGCACGGCGAAAAGGTCGGTGAAGAGGTGAAAGCCAAGATTGAGGCTGCGGTCGCCGAGGTCGAAGGGTGCCTGTCGGGCGAAGACAAGTCGGCCATCGAAGAGGCCATGAAGAAACTCGAATCGGAATCCATGGAACTCGGAAAAGCCGCCTACGAAGCGGCCAAGACGGCTGAAGCGAAGCCCGACGGTGGAGCCCCCGAGGCCTCCGATGGTGACGACGATGTCATCGACGCTGAGTACGAGGTCAAGGACGGGAAGTAAATCCCATCCGTTCGCCAATAACCAAGAACGCCTCCCATTTTGGGGGCGTTTTTTGTGGTGTCTTGCTCTTCTGACCACAAAAGCAGACAATGCTACGTTCCATGAGCAAGCCCAAAACGGCAATCGAACCCATCCGCAGTGAGAACTACCCCGAGTGGTACCAGCAGGTCGTCAAGGCCGCTGATTTGGCGGAGTCCTCGCCGGTCCGAGGGTGCATGGTGATCAAGCCATGGGGGTACGCCATCTGGGAAAACATCCAGCGTGATTTGGATCGACGGTTCAAAGAAACCGGCCACCGCAACGCGTACTTCCCGCTTTTCATTCCCAAGAGCTTCCTCGAAAAGGAAGCCGAGCACGTGGACGGCTTTGCCAAAGAATGTGCAGTCGTGACCCATCACCGTTTGGAAGATGACGGCGAGGGTGGACTGAAGCCGGCGGGAGAGCTGGATGAACCTCTGATTGTTCGTCCAACCAGTGAAACCATCATTGGCGCCATGTTCAGCAAGTGGGTCGAGAGCTATCGCGATCTGCCTTTGCTGATCAATCAATGGGCGAACGTGGTGCGCTGGGAGCTGCGGACGCGACTTTTCTTGCGGACGGCCGAGTTCCTTTGGCAAGAAGGTCACACGGTGCATGCAACCGAAGAAGAAGCCCGAGAAGAAACCATGAAAATGCTCGA
>CALDQF010000359.1 GCA_937911845.1 uncultured Phycisphaera sp.
CCGCCATTACGGCGTGGCCGGCGACACCCTCGAGGCCCTCGGCGAAGACGACGAAGTCATTATCGATGGCGGCGACGCGGCCTTGGCCGACTCTGAAGACGCCGCCCGCGACGCCAGCGTGGTTCGCCTGGTCAACACGATCTTGCTCGAAGGCATTCGCGAACGTGCGACCGACATTCACATCGAGCCCTACGAAGATCGACTGGTCATCCGCTATCGCATCGACGGCGTGCTGGGCCAACCTGGGGTCGATCCCATGGTGCACCGCTTCCGCCACGCCATCACCAGCCGCCTGAAAATCATGGCGAGCCTTGAAATCAGCGAGAAAAGAAGGCCCCAAGACGGCCGCATCACCTTCAAACACGATGGTTCCGAGTACGACCTGCGGGTCTCGATCATTCCCATGCTGCACGGCGAAGGCGTGGTCTTGCGGGTGCTCGACAAGTCGGCGGCCATGTTCAAGCTCGAAGACCTGGGGATGGATCAAGCCACCATCGACCCGTGGGATGTTGCCATCAAGCGCCCCCACGGCATCTTGCTGGTGACGGGACCAACCGGTTCGGGCAAATCAACGACGCTCTACGCCTCGCTGGCCCGCATCGTGACCGACGAGATCAAATGCATCACCGTCGAAGACCCGGTCGAGTACCACGTGGAAGGCGTGAACCAAATCCCGGTGCACCGCCGGGTGGGTCTTGACTTCGCTTCGGGTCTACGGGCCATCCTTCGGCACGACCCGGATGTGGTGATGATTGGTGAAATCCGCGACCGCGAAACCGCCGAAGCCGCGGTCCAAGCGTCGCTCACGGGACACTTGGTCTTCTCGACCTTGCACACCAACTCCGCCGTCGGGGCCCCCCCGCGTCTGTTGGACATGGGCGTGGAACCGTTTTTGGTGTCCTCCAGTCTGGAAGCCGTCTTGGCCCAGCGGCTGGTGCGGCGGCTCTGCCCCGCCTGCCGCAAACCCACCGGCCAGCCCGAGGCCCCGTATGAGGCCGGCGGATGCCGAGAATGCCGGGATACTGGCTACCGCGGCCGCCACGGGGTGTACGAATTGCTGCCGGTCGACGAGGACCTTCGCACCCACATCATGGCCCGGTCCGGGGCCGGCGCCTTGGCCGAAGAAGCCGCCCAAAAGGGGATGCGAACGTTGGCCGAGCATGGCCAAATGTTGGTGCAGGCCGGGATCACCTCGGCCGCCGAGATCGCCCGGGTCACCGCCGGCTGATTTCCGCCCTTGCGGGGGCCAGAACGCCACTTTAGGGGGATCGAGGGTTGTCTTTTTATATGTCACCAAATGCAGCGGAAGGGCCGTCATCCCTTGACGCTCCGAGCCCAATCCGGGACACTGCTCCATCGC
This sequence comes from uncultured Phycisphaera sp., assembly GCA_937911845.1. Taxonomy (GTDB): domain Bacteria; phylum Planctomycetota; class Phycisphaerae; order Phycisphaerales; family SM1A02; genus UBA8653. The sequence continues at coordinate 1,361 of CALDQF010000359.1, forward strand.
CTCGGAATTCCTGAAGCGACTATTTGGAGGATTCGTCCATGGCTGTTCGTGGCGGAAGCAATATCGGGCTCATTATTTCGAACATTATGTTCGCACTTGCATTCATCACCGCCTTGGTGCTGGTGATCAATGTTGATGCCAAGAAAGAGGAAGCCCGCCAACAGGCCCAAGCGGCCAAGGCGAATCTCGTGGCGGCCATCGGCCCCGGTGTCATTGAACAAGCCCCCGGCTACGACGCGGCCCAAATGAACAACGAGTCGGTCGTGGCCCAACTCTCGGGCCAAATCGACACCCTCAAGCGATTGATCGGCACCACCACCGCCGACGAGCAGCGGATTCGTACCGACCTTGGGTTTGAAAGCGGCTCCATTTTGGAAGTCAAAGGCCGCATGGAGAACCAACTTGGGGCGCTCTCTTCGGACAACGAAGCGTTGGTCGATCGAGTCTCCGAACAAGACGCCACCATTGAAGCCTTGCGTGACGAAATCGACGCGCTCGAAGACGAGCACCAAGAGTCCTTGGTTCGCGTCCGCAAAGATGTCGAGACCTACCGCGCCCAAGCCGACTCGTACGGCCAAGACGTCGACCGCACCATCAAGCGTCTGGAAGATTCCCGCGACGCCCTGGAACAAGACCACCGCTCCGAGCGTCGCCGTCTGCAAGAAGACATCGATCGCATTGGGCAGGAAAACCAAGTGCTTTCCGAGCGCAACCAGGATTACGAAGGCAAGTTTGCCTCCACCCGGCTCCGCGCGACCACCCCCGAATTGCTGATCGACGGTCAGGTCGTGGAAACCGAGCCCAAGACGGGCAGCGTCTATATCGACCGCGGCGAAGACGACCGACTGATCCTCGGCATGCGGTTCCAAGTCTTCGACTCAGCCGAAGCCATCACCGTCTCCGACGACGGAGAGACCTCCGGTTCCAAGGCCGTGATCGAAATCGTCCGCGTGGGTACCAACACCTCCACCGGCAAGATCATCAACAGCGTGCCTGGTCGTCCCATCCAACGCGGTGACGCGCTCGTCAACGCCGTGTACGACCCCAACCGCCGCTTCTCATTCATGGTGCACGGCATCTTCGATGTTGATCAAGACGGTCGGTCCACCGAAGCCGAGGCCAACTACCTCCGCTCCCGCATCCGCGCGTGGGGTGGTGAAGTCATCGACGGCGACACGTTGCCCGGCGACACCGACTACCTCGTGCTCGGCGAGCAGCCCATCCGTCCGCTGCTTCCCAACGCGAACGCCTCCCAGGCCCAACTCGACACTTACCTCAAGCAACGTGGCGCGTTCGACCGCTACGACGAACTGTTCGAACAAGCCACGGCGGCTTCCATCCCCGTGCTCAACGCGAACCGGTTCTTCTTGCTCATCGGTCAAACGGACCGCTGAGGTCAGATGGCGGGAACCGCCCGCGGCCCCATTGCCTTCGCCCAGTACGCAGCCTTGCGGGCTGTCGCACTCGCGGTGCGCGCTGGTGACGAGGCCACCGCTTTGGGTTTGGCCGGCAACGTGGGTCGCCTGATTGGCCGGCTCCCCCGCCACCAGCGTCGCAGCGTGACGCACTTGGCCCAAGCCTTTCCCGAACGGTCCTTGGCCGATCTGGAAGCGCTGGGTCGCGATTCCTTCGCCCATTTGGCCCGGCTGGTGGCCGTCGACACCCTGTCGATGACCCACCGCATTCGACCAGAAGCTTGGGAAGACCGCATCAACACCGAGGACGTACCCGAAGGCCTCGACGCCCGGCTGCGTGAAGATGGGCCCAGCATTTTGATCACCGGACACTGCGGGGTGTGGGAAGTGCTGTCCCACTGGCTG
>CALDQF010000360.1 GCA_937911845.1 uncultured Phycisphaera sp.
CAAAAGGTCGGTTTCCCATGGCACGCCCAACATCAGCAAGATCTTGGATGGACAAGGCGAGTCCCCTTCCAAGAGCTCTTTTAGAAACCCTCGAAACGGCGCGATGCCGGTTCCAGTGGCCAAGAAGATGTAATTGTGTTGTTCGGGTGCTTCGGGCAGCAGGAAGCCTTTCCCGTTGGGTCCCGCCACCAAGACCTCGTCGCCGGGGCGCAGATCACACAGGTGGTTGGAGCACACCCCGAGAAACAGTTCGTGACGGTCGGCATCTTCGGCATCTGAGTACTCCGAGATTACCCGCTTGGTCGTGGTGGACAGAATTTTGCCCGCGCCGTCTTCACCTCGGGTGGGGGAGGCGATGGAATAGAGCCGAACGCCGTGGGGCTTGCCTTTTGCGTTTTCACCGGGGGGCACCACGCCAAAGGACTGTCCGGTCCGGAACGCACCTTCGAGAGGGGTACCTGAGACGTCGATCTCGACGTGGCGGACAATGCCAGCCGCCCGGGGCGAGGTGGCGGGCACGCTGGAGTGCACTCGGGCCACCACAGGGTCGTTGGGGCGGATCGCATGCATGGTTACGGGAGGGAAGACTGGATCAGTGGTGGATTCGGGCATTTTGGTGTCGAAGTTTAGCCATTTGGACTTGTCCGTCGATGTGGAGAACAGGTCAATTTCACCTGTGCACGAAATGGGCCGTAAAGTCCAACCCTGGAGGTTGCATGGACGCATTCCGTATTAAAGGCCCCTGTAATTTAAACGGCAAAATGGGGGTTCCCGGGGCCAAAAACGCAGCGTTACCCCTCATGGCTGCCGCGTTGCTCACTGAGGAAGAGGTTGTCCTTCAGGACGTCCCAGCCTATGCAGATGTGGGCAACCTGATTCAACTTCTGCGTTCGCTGGGGGCCAGTGTTACACACGAAGACGTGGAAAATCCCTTGGGGGGGATTGTCCGCATCCAGTCCAACCACGCTGCCGACCCCATTGCACCCTATGAGATCGTGAAGACCATGCGGGCCAGCATCAGTGTGCTGGGCCCATTGTTGGCGGCTCGGGGTTGCGCTTCGGTCTCGCTTCCCGGCGGCTGCGCCTTTGGTGCTCGACCGGTCGATCTGCACTTGCACGGACTCCGTTCGCTTGATGCCAAAATTGAGCTGGAAGGCGGACAGATTCAAGCCACCGCGCCCGCGGATGGTTTGAAAGGTCGCATCATCTTCATGGGCGGTCCCAACGGGCCTACGGTCGGCGGAACCCAAAATGTGCTGTGTGCGGCGGTCTTGGCCAAGGGACGCACGATCATTGAGTCGGCGGCGTGTGAACCCGAGGTTTCTGACTTGGTTCGTTTGCTTCGCGCAATGGGGGCACTGATTACAGGAGAAGGTTCGCCTCGGTTGGTCATTGATGGTGTTACCCGTCTGAACGGTTGTACGCACCGAGTGATGCCAGATCGAATCATCGCGGGCACCGACGCTATTGCCGCCGCGATCACTTGTGGTCAAGTGGAACTGAGCAACTACCCGCAGGATTCCTTACTTGGGGTCGAAGATGTGTTGCAGCGGATCGGAGTACGGTTTAATTTTCTAGATGAC
>CALDQF010000361.1 GCA_937911845.1 uncultured Phycisphaera sp.
GAAAATCGAGGACACCAGTGTGGTGCGGCAAACACGCCGTGATCTCGCTCGCGTCGAAACCGAGCGTACTGTCCGTCGGGCCCGTCCCCTGACCGAGGCCGAGTGAGGAGCTGATCATTGGGTAAGCAAAGCACTGTTCTGATTCCCGAAAAGTCCCCGCGTCGGGTCGGCATCGTCGAAAGCGATGCACGTGACAAGACCCGCAAAGTGGTGGTCCAGTGGGCTGTTCGTCACCCGAAGTACGGAAAGTACGTTCGGCAGCGGACTGTCCTCCACGTCCACGATGCGGAAAACGAATCTCGTTTGGGTGACACCGTTGAGGTGGCGGAGTGCCGCCCCATTTCCAAGACCAAGACCTGGGCGCTCGTCCGCGTGATGCGAAAGGCCTGATGCCATGATCCAAAATGAATCCCGGCTCGAAGTGGCCGACAACTCAGGTGCTCGCGTGGTTATGGTCATTGGTGTGTATGGCGGATCCACCGCCCGCGCTCGCTCGACCCGCAAGACTGCTGGTGTGGGTGACCGCATCAGGTGCACCGTCAAAAAGTGCCTCCCCAACTCTGACGTCAAGGCCGGGGACCTGGTGACCGCAGTTGTGGTTCGGTCCAAGTATCCCGTTCGTCGTGACGACGGCTCTTACGTTCGCTTCGACTCGAATGCGTGCGTCCTCGTGAAAGCAGATGGCAACCCCGTCGGCACCCGGATCTTCGGTGCCGTGGCTCGGGAGCTCCGCTTCAAGGATTACATGAAGATCGTGTCCCTCGCTTCGGAGGTGGTCTGATGCCACGCCATATCGTGAAGGGTGACACCGTGATCGTGACTTCTGGCAGCGCTAAAGGTTCTGTCGGCGAAGTTATTCGGGTCCTCCCCGATGAGGATCGCGTTGTGGTCTCCGGTGTCAATGTTCGGAACAAGCGTATTCCACGTTCGCAGCAGAACCCTCAGGGTGGCTCGATTCGTGCAGAGGCGCCCATCCATATCTCGAATGTCAGCCCCGTGGTCGACGGCAAGCCCAGCCGAGTCCGGTTTGAGTCTCGGGACGACGGCAGCAAAGTCCGCCTCGCCGCCCGCGATGGCTCGGTGCTGCACGAACTCAAGAAGGCCCGTGACTGAGGATCCTCCCCATGAGTGAAGCCACCACAATCGAAGCCGCATCCCTCGCCCGTCTGCAACAGATGTTCGAAGAGAATGTGGTCCCCAAACTCGCTTCTGAGAAGGGTCTCACCAACCCCCTGTCCCAGCCACGGATCGTCAAAGCCGTGGTCAACGTCGGGGTCGGTCGGTTGCTTGAGAACCAAAAGCTCAAGCAAGATCACGCTGAAGTCATCACCGACACCTTGACCGTGATTTCCGGCCAAAAGCCCATCATGATCAAAGCGAAAAAGTCAGTCTCGAACTTTAAGGTTCGTGAAGGTGCACCTTCCGCGTTCATGGTCACCATGCGTCGTTATCGCATGTGGTCCTTCTTGGATCGACTCATGAACCTCGCCATGCCCCGTATCAAAGACTTCCGTGGGGTTTCCCCCAAGTCCTTTGACTCGTCTGGTTCCTACTCCTTCGGTTTGACCGAACAGGCAGTGTTCCCAGAAGTGGACATGACCAAATCGTCCTTTATTCACGGCATGCACATCAACATTGTGTTTGCCCGTTCTAACCCCGAGCTGAGCCACTACGTGCTCAGTGAACTCGGCTTCCCCTTCGTCAAGCCGGAATCCAGCAAGAAGTAAGAAACCGCTGATCCGGCCCCGCCGGAAAGGAATGCCCATGGCCAGCAAACGCGTCTTTGCCCGCATGAACAAACCGCCTAAGTTCTCCTCCCGTCGCCAGAGTCGGTGTCAAATCACCGGCCGCGCACGTGGGGTCTATCGCAAGTTTGGCGTCAGCCGCATTGTGCTTCGGGAACTCGCCCTCAAGGGCATGATCCCTGGCATGCGGAAGGCCAGTTGGTGATCTCTGGAGCTAATTGATATGTCCCTACAAGACACCACTTCTGATCTCCTCACCCGCGTTCGCAACGCGGTCCGCAACCGTGCTCCTAAGGTTCGCTGCTTGAACAACAAGCTGAACCGTGGAGTGTGCGATGTGTTGCGTGACGAGGGCTACATCGAGTCCTACGACGTTGTCGAAGACGGCCGTCAAGGCTTGATCGACGTCTCGCTCCGCTACGGCAGCCGTGGCGAGCCCGTCATCACTCGTATCGATCGCGTCTCCCGTCCTGGACGTCGCGTTTACCGCGGTGCTTCTGATCTGCCACGTCCGTTGGCTGGTCTGGGCATCTGCATCGTCTCCACCAGTCGTGGTGTGCTTTCTGACCGAATCTGCCGTGAGCAGAAAGTCGGCGGAGAGCTCGTCGCCATCGTCCAGTAATCCGAACGTCGAGGAATCCACGATGAGTCGTATTGGAACCAAACCAGTCCCTGTACCCGGCAACGTCAAAGTTGCGGTTGACGCGGGCTCCAACACCATCAAGGTGGAAGGGCCCAAGGGCAAACTCGAGTTCATGCACCACGCTGATGTGAGCGTGAACTACGCCGAGTCCGACAACCAAGTGGTCTGCTCTATCCCCGAAGATCGTCGTGACTCCGGTCGTGACAAGGCTCTTTGGGGCACCACCCGCGCTCGAATCGCTTGCATGGTTCAAGGGGTGGTTGATGGCTACGAAAAGAAACTGCAAGTCATAGGCGTGGGTTGGAATGCCCAAGCCCAAGGCAAGACTTTGCGTTTGAATGTTGGGTACTGCCACCCCGTTGATCTTCAAGCCCCCGAAGGCGTGGAGTTCAAAGTGGATGGTGAATTTGTCAGTATCACCGGTCCCGACAAGGAACAGGTGGGGCAGTTCGCCGCGGTGGTTCGTTCCAAGCGTCCGCCTGAGCCATACAAAGGCAAAGGCATCCGTTACGTAGACGAGTACGTCATCCGCAAGGTTGGCAAGTCAATGGGCTGAGCCCAAGGAAGCTTCTCATGGATCGCATCAAGCTCCGAAAGCACAGTCGCGACCGTCGCCGTCGCGGTCTTCAGCGTCGCATCCGCGGCAGCGCCGCTCGGCCTCGCCTCGCGGTGTTCCGCAGCAGCAAACACATCTACGCCCAGGTGGTCGACGACCTCACCGGGCGTACCATCGCCGCCGCCTCCACTGTCGAGAAGGGTCTCGACCGTGCAGCTGGTGGAAACGTCTCTGCCGCTTCTGAAGTGGGGCGTCGGCTTGCCGACCGCGCCAAAGAAGCTGGCATCTCCGCTGTGGTCTTTGACCGTGGCGGCTTCCTTTACCACGGCCGTGTGAAGGCCGTTGCCGAAGGCGCCCGCGAGGGCGGCCTGCAGTTCTGATCGGAGCACCGGCCAATGTCTGAACGTCTTGACGAATCCGGTATCGAGTCCACCACGGTCTCAATTATGCGTACCAGCGCCACTGTTAAAGGTGGTCGTCGTTTCTCCTTCGCGGCCTTGGTCGTGGTGGGGGACCGGCAGGGCAGCATTGGTTTGGGTCACCAGAAGTCTGGTCAAGTTCCCCAAGCCATTGAAAAGAGCCAGCGGGAAGCCAAACGCAAGTTGCGGAAGTACCCCACCACGGGTTCGACCATTCCCCACGCTGTCGAAGGTCGCTTCGGTGCATGCAAAGTTCTTCTTCTGCCAGCATCTCCAGGTACTGGGGTTGTGGCTGGAGCCGCAGTTCGTGCCCCATTGGAAATGCTTGGCATTCGTGACTGCATGACCAAGTGCCACGGCTCGACCAACACTCTGAACATTGTCAAAGCAGTGTTCAATGGTCTCGAGCAACTGAAGAGCCGCGAAGATATCGAAGCCGCTCGTGGCCGAACCCTCGGTCACTCTGACACCGAAATTCAACAGAAGTTGGACAAGCCTGCTCCGGTCTCAACCGAAGGCGACGCCGACGCTGAACCCGCTGAAACCGCTGAAGCCCCGGCTGACGCTGCTGCTAATGAGGCCACCGCGTCCTGAGGACGAGTGAAGGATCTTTGCCATGATGATTCATGAAATTACCGAGAAGGTCGGTGCTCACAAGAAGCGAAAGCGTGTGGGTCGAGGTCGTGCCAGCGGTTTGGGAAAAACCAGTGGTCGTGGCCATAAGGGTGCTGGTTCCCGTGCAGGTCACGGTGACAAGATCTACTTCGAAGGCGGCCAAATGCCCCTCGTGCGTCGATTGCCCAAGCGTGGCTTTACCAATGCTGCGTTCCGCACCGACTATCAGGTGGTCAACGTGCACGTGCTGTGCTCTCGGTTCGAAGATGGTGCCGAAGTCAACGCCGAAGTGTTGGCCGAGAAGGGCCTCATTCGTTCGACCAAGAAGCCCGTCAAGATTCTGGGCCAAGGCGAGATCAACAAGAAGATCTCAGTGACAGCTCAGATGTTCTCGGCCTCCGCCAAATCTAAGATTGAAGCCGCCGGTGGCACCTGTGTCTCCAATGCAAAAGTCAAGTGGACTCGCGCTGCAGCGGCCGCGAAGAAGGCTGAAGGCCAGTCCTCGGAAGGCTGAGAGAGATTCGCATGCTGCAAGCCGTCGTCAACGTGTTCCGAATCAGCGACCTTCGCACCCGGGTGATGTTCACCTTGGGAGCCTTGGTGCTGTACCGGATCGGTTTCTTCATCCCGCTTCCCGGCGTGGATCAGGAGATGTTGGTGGACGCGGCAACCAAAGCCTCAGAGGCTTCCGCAAGCGGTTTCGGTCGGATTCTTGAGTACGCCTCGGTCTTCTCTGGTGGGGACTTTGGTCAGTCCACCATCTTCGGTTTGGGCATCATGCCCTACATCACAGCCTCGATTGTCTTCCAGCTCTTGCAGTCGATGATTCCTTCCTTCAAGGAAATGAAGAAGGATCCATCGGGGGCCCAAAAACTCCAGGAATGGACCCGGTACGCCGGTGTGGGCATGTGCATGGTTCAAGGTTTCATGTGGCTGAACTACATCCGCGGCCAAGGCATGGTCGACCCGGTTTTGGAGTCCGATCCCACCGGTCGATTCTTCTTCATGGCGGCTGGTCTGACTGGTATCACTGCGGGCAGCGTGTTCTTGATGTGGCTTGGTGAGCAGATCGACAAGTACGGCATTGGAAACGGTGTCTCACTGATCTTGACCGCTGGCATCATTTCTCGAATGCCTGATGCCATCTTCTGGGTGTCCAGTAAGTTCAGCTTGTCGGCCCAAGATGACTCGGTCATCGGCCCAGTTGGCGTGGCCTTCCTGCTGATGTCATTCGTGAGTGTGGTTGCTGGTGCAGTCCTGATCACGGTGGCCCAGCGTCGGTTGCCCATCCAACAGGCTCGTCATGCTCGAGCTGGCTCCGCGGCGGCATCCAGTGGTCGGCACTATCTGCCTCTCCGGGTCAACCACGCCGGTGTGATGCCAATCATTTTTGCATCATCCTTGATGATCATTCCAACCGTCGCTTTGGGTTCACTTGCCCAGTACGCCGCCGCCTCTCCCGGCTGGCCCGAGTGGACACGGACCGCCCTCACGTTCTTGAATGCAAACCTGCAAATGGGTTCGTATCCCTACGTCCTGATCCAAATCGGTTTGATCTACTTCTTCAGTTACTTCTGGACCACTGTGGTCTTCTCTCCCGAAGAGATGAGCGAACAACTTCGCGACCACGGCTCCTTCATCCCCGGTCTCCGTCCTGGCCCGCGTACAGCGGAATATCTGGAGACGGTCGTGGAACGCATCACCTACGTCGGGGCAGGCTTTTTGGCCATCATTGCCCTGATTCCCACCGTGGTTGCTTCCCAGATGGGGGTCCCCATGCTTGTCTCCCAGTTCCTTGGTGGAACTGGGCTTCTGATCGTTGTTAGTGTGGGCCTGGACCTCGTCCAGCGCATCGAGGCCGCACTGCTTATGAGAAACCAGACCGGATTCCTCGATTCCGGCGAGGGAGGGCGGGCAGCTCGCATCCGTTCCGGACGCGGCTGAGTGCCTTCGGGCTTGACCCAACGCCTTGTATCGGTGACGATGGGGCGTTCCAGACCGAAAGGATTGAATGGCCAAGGAAGAAAAGATCGAACTCGAAGCGGAAGTCGTGGAGGCATTGCCTGATGCACGATTCAAAGTTCGTCTCGAGAACGGTCAGGAACTCCTGGCCTATGTTTCCGGAAAGATGCGAAAGTTTTTCATTCGTATTCTTCCTGGCGACAAGGTCTCGGTTGAGATCAGCCCGTACGACATGACCAAGGGTCGCATTACCTACCGCCGCTAAGCGGCATCGGAGCAAACCATGAAGGTTCGCAGCAGCATCAAGCGTTCAACCAAGGATTGCCAGATCGTCGTTCGGCGTGGCAAGCGATTCCTCATCAACAAGCGAAACCCCCGTCTCAAGGCCCGTCAGGGCTGATCGAAAGGCACCAAAGCATGCCCCGTATTGCTGGCGTCGATATTCCCGACCGCAAAAAGATTTTGTTCTCCCTCCAGTACGTCCACGGTATTGGTCCCAAGGTTGCCGCCGACATTCTGTCGCGCACCGGGATCGACCCCGACCGTCGAGCGAACGAACTCACCGACGACGAAGTGACCAACATCGCTTCTTTGATCGATGATGAGATGGTGGTCGAAGGTGCCCTGCGTCGCCAAGTGGCTCAGAGCATTCAGCGTTTGCGTGAGATCAACTGCTGGCGCGGTGATCGTCACAAGAAAGGGCTGCCCGTCCGCGGACAATCCTCCAAGACCAATGCACGTACCCGGAAGGGTAAGAAGAAGACGGTTGCCGGTAAGAAGGCCGTCGGTAAGTAAAACGGAGTTGAGATTCCATTTTGATTCTCTCCTCCATTTCGTGAGGTTCCCGGGCTCCCTAGTGAGTGCAATGGGAACCGCCAGCAGCGAAGGAATTGACCATGAGTAAAAAAAGTATCCGTCGCAACGTTCCCCGTGGCATTGGTCACGTGAAAGCAACGTTCAACAACACCATTATCACCATCACCGATCCCAACGGTGAAACCCTCTGCTGGGATTCTGCCGGAACTGTGGGCTTCAAAGGAGCTCGCAAGGCGACCCCTTTTGCCGCTTCTCGTGCGGTTGAAAAGTGCGTGGCCAAGGCTCGTCGCATGGGAATGCGTGAGATCGAAGTGCACGTCCGTGGTGCAGGCGCTGGCCGTGAATCTTCTATCACCGCTTTCGAGGCCAATGGCCTCAGCGTGATTGCGATTGAAGACCACACCCCAGTGCCCCACAACGGTTGTCGTCCGCCCAAGCAGCGACGCGTCTGACCCTGAACCATTCGTCTCTTTTCTGGCGAAAGAAGGTTGCCCCATCCCCGGCGTGATGGGGGGCCGCAATCCAGAAAAGAATCACCACCCTTTTTGGGACGCCGGAAGAAAGTGATGTAACCATGCACCTTAAGTGGCGTGGACTCGAACTCCCGGCCCGGGTCATCCCCGAGGCCTCCAGCCGAACGGAAACGTTCTGCCGTTTTTCTGTGGAGCCGTTTGAACGCGGCTTCGGAACGACCGTGGGGAACTCCCTCCGCAGGATCTTGCTGTCCAGCGTTGAAGGTGCCGCGGTAACGCGCATCCGCGTCAAAGGTGCCGAACACGAATTCACCACTCTGCCAGGAGTGATGGAAGATGTCTCCGACATTGTGTTGAACGTCAAGGGCCTGGTCTTGGCTATGGACGGCGATGAGCCTCGCACGATCCGGGTCAGTGTCAGCGGCCCTGGTGATGTGACTGGCGAGCTTGTTCAGTCCGACGCCAACGTGGAGGTGGTCAACAAAGACCATCTGTTGGCCACCTTGACCGACGAAATTGAATTCACCATGGAAATGGTGGTTGAGCGTGGTCGTGGCTACCGACCCGCCTCTGAAACTTGGGCCAACACCGCCGAAGAAGACATGCAAATCGGCGACATCCCGGTGGATGCTGCCTTCAGCCCGGTCGAGCGTGTTCGATATCGAGTCGAAAATACCCGTCTTGGCCAACGCACCAACTACGAGCGTTTGGTTCTTGATGTGTGGACCAAGCCCAGCTTGGCCCCTGAGATCGCACTGGTGGAATCGGCCAAAGTCCTTCGCAAGCACCTGAATCCATTCGTGCAATACGAAGAGTTGGGCAGCGAGCAAGTCACCACTGAGGCTGTCGCAGCGGCATCCGTGGATGATGAGTTGACCCGTAAGCTGGATTTGACCATTGGTGAAATGGACTTCTCTGTTCGAGCCAGCAACTGCCTCGAATCTGGTGGTGTCAAAACTGCCCGAGATCTCGTGTCATTGACCGAAGAGGAACTTTTGGGAATGCGTGCCTTCGGCCGCACCTCCCTGCGTGAAGTGAAGCGTCGTCTTGAGGAAATGAGCCTGGAATTGGGTATGTACCCATCCACTGGTCTGGTCCTTCCTACAGACGACGATGATTTTCCGGCCGATGAAGAGGGCGCTGTGTCCTTCTCTTCGGACGACTTGGAGGACGACGCCTGATCGTTCTTTCCTGATTTATCGCGTTGTGGCTGGGACACCAGCCACAACGTCTTTTTGACTGGAGCTTTCTTATGCGACATCGCATCTACGGTTACACCCTCGGACGCAAAAGCGAACACCGCCGCGCCCTTCTGCGAAACCTTGCCGCTGGCCTCTTTGAGCACGGTGAAATCCGCACCACCATGCCCAAAGCCAAGGCGGTGCAACCTTTCGTAGAACGGATCATCACCACAGCGCGACAGGGCAACTTGCATGCCCGCCGTCAACTCGAGGCCAAGTTTGGTCGTGACCGCTGGATCCACGTTTGGGTTGCGGATGAGAATGTTCCTGAGTCTCGCAAACTTTCAAACCCTTGGTTCAATTTACCACGGGCCGAGGACATCCAATTCGATGATCTTGGCGAAGTGGTCAAGGCACCTCGATTGGTAGAGCACATCATGAGCGTGGTTGCTCCCATGTTCGAAGGCCGAGAAGGTGGCTACACCCGAATCGTCCGAACTGGTGAGCGACGGTTGGGAGATGCTGCAGACGTGGTGATCTTGCAACTTGTCGGTCGTGAAGACGGCCCCCAAATTGGTGGCAGCGAAAGCCCACGCCGATCGAAGGCCTCCAAGCGGGCTGAGTTTGCCGCCAAACTCGCCGCCGGTTGGGGTGGTGCGGCGGTCGCCGAAGAAGAGGCAAGTGACACTCCTGCGGAAGACGCCCCGGCTGAAGAAGTGGAAGCTTCCGAAGAATCGTCGGCTGCTGATGATGCTGCGGACAACACAGCTTCTGAAGACTGATCACTCGGTCTGATATCCAAGTCAATGATGTTCGCCTCGCAGCTTGCGGGGCGAACTTCGTTTCGCTTCGGAATCGATCCATCGAACCTGTGTCCCGTTCAGATACACTGAGAACATGATTGAAGCGCTTGCAGATCTCGAATCTTCAGCCATGGACTCGTTGTCGTTGATCCATGATGCCTCGGCCCTCGAAGCCTGGCGGGTGGAGCATCTGGGATCCAAGGGCGCCCTCAAGAGTGTTATGGGGATGATGAAAGACGTCCCTAAAGAACAGAAGCCATTGGCGGGTCAGCGGGCCAACGAAGTCAAGCAGCGCCTTGAAGCAGCTTTCCATGAGCGGAAAGCAAACCTTGAACAATCAAGTTCACCGGCCGCTCTTTTGGATCCCACCGAACCTGGTCTCCCGCCCGGTCGTGGACGGCGTCATCCCATTTCCACCACGGTCGATGCCATTCTGGATGTCTTCGGTCGGATGGGCTTTGAAGTGGCCCATGGTCCTGAGGTCGAAGACGAGTGGCACAATTTCAACGCGCTGAATATCCCCGCCGATCACCCCGCCCGCGATCCGGTTGACAACTTTTACATGGGAGGCAGCCAGGACGACGTCACTCGGTTGCTTCGGACCCAGACTTCGACGGTGCAGATTCGAACCATGGAGGCCCACAAGCCACCGCTGCGCATCGTTGCAGCGGGGCGGGTGTACCGACCGGATACCCACGACGCCACGCATTATTCGATGTTCCATCAAGTGGAGGGGCTCTGTATTGATGAGGGCGTTTCCATGGTGGACCTCAAGACTTCCCTGATGCAGTTTGCGCGTGCAATGTTCGGGCCAGAAGCCGAAGCTCGCATGCGCCCCTCCTTCTTTCCGTTCACGGAACCTTCGGCCGAGGTGGACATGAAAATCACGGTTAAAGGCAAGACGCAGTGGATGGAAATCGGAGGGTGTGGCATGGTGGATCCAGCCGTGCTCGAAGCCGTGGGCATTGATCCCGAGCGCTACACCGGATTTGCGTTTGGCCTTGGCGTCGAACGCATTGCAATGCGTCGTTACGGCATTGCCGACATCCGCTGGATGTATGAAAACGACGCCCGCTTCTTGGACCAGTTCTAAGGGAACCCGTCATGACCCTCGAGTCCAACCTCAATCCCAACGATCTTCAGCCTCCACCGCGTATCACGGGATCGCTGATTTTGATCCATGCCATCAGTGGTTTGTGCTGTGGCGTTTTTGGTCTTGTCCAAACGCTCCAGCCTGATGCTTATGCGGGCCTATTTGTTTCGGGTTACGAAGGACCTGACGTCCCACAAGCGATCAAAGTGGTTGGGATCGTTTCGATGGGACCTCTCCCCTTGTTGGTGATTCTGGAGGCGATGGCTGGCCTTGGGTTGATCACGGCCAGTCGGCAGGCGGTTGCCAGGTTGCGTTGGTGGGCCATTCTCCGAGCGCTTCTTGCGGCGTTGGGGTTGATCTTGGGCGTCTTGACCAAAGAGGCCAACATTGACTTCCAGTTGGAAATGTACGAAGCAATGAAAGTTGCTTTGGTGACGGATATTCCGATACCCAATGATCCCAATGAAGTGGAGCAAAGCTACAACTTTGGCCTGTTGGTTGGCCTGCTGCTGGGCCTGGCGGCCCCCATTGGTGTGGGGTTGTGGTTGATGGGTGGACGGGGGACTCGTTTGCAAGAGCGTCTGGATATGTGGCGGGTGGCCACGGGAGGACGGCCGTGACTGATTTTCTTGCCGAACTCAAATGGCGTGGTTTGTTGCATCAAACCACCGGTGACGAAGCCGTTTCAGCTCATTTGGCCACTCCGGGTCGCGTGGGCTACTGCGGCTTTGATCCCACGAGCCACTCCTTGACCATTGGGAATCTCATTCCAATCATGTTGCTCCGCCATTTCCAAAAAGCGGGTCACCGGCCGGTGGTTCTTCTGGGCGGGGGAACCGGTCTGATCGGCGATCCCTCGGGGAAAGATGCCGAGCGTCAACTTCGCACCCGGGATGACGTGGCCAAGAACGTTGCCTCGCAACGCAAGATCTTTGAGCGGCTGTTGGATTTTGACGGACCCCATGCCGCCACCATGGTCAACAATTTGGACTGGCTGGAACCGATGTCGTACCTCGACATGCTCCGGGATGTCGGCAAGTACTTCAGCGTTAACCAAATGATCCAAAAAGATTCGGTGCGAGACCGTCTGCAGAATCGTGAGCAGGGTATTTCCTACACCGAGTTCTCGTACATGATTTTGCAGGGCTACGACTTCCTGCATTTGTTCCGAGAGGACAATTGCACGCTACAAATCGCGGGCAGTGATCAGTACGGCAACATTGTTGCGGGTTTGGATTTGATCCGGCGTGAGCAGAGCGAACGTCCTGACGATCAACGACAAGAAGCATTCGGGGTCACTGCGCCACTGGTCACCAAGGCTGACGGTAAAAAGATCGGCAAGACTGAGTCTGGCGCGATTTGGCTGACGGCGGACATGACCAGCCCCTACCGGTTCCATCAGTTCTGGTTGAATGCGGATGATGCCGACGTTGGAAATTTCTTGCGTTGGTACACCGTTTTCCAGCAAGACGAAATCGAAGAAATTGAAGCCAAGCATGCTGAAGCGCCCCATGAGCGTTTGGCCCAGCGCCGGTTGGCCGACGCGGTCACCGATCTGGTGCATGGTGTGGACGAGCGACAAGCCGCCGAAGCCGCGGCCTCGGCGTTGTTTGGCCGCGGGGAGTTGTCGGACCTGACGGTTTCCCAAGTCGAAGCTCTGGCCCAAGAGGTCCCAGGAAGTACTTTGGATGCGGACCAGTCCCGAGAGTTTGTCGCCGAAGGTCTTGATTTGGTCGATCTCCTGCCAGCCACGTCACTCGCCCAAAGCCGCCGTGAAGCCCGGGAGTTCGTGGGCAACGGGGCGATTTCCTGCAACGGCATCAAACTCGGCAAAGATGATCGGCTGAGGGCCGAGCATCGTTTGCACGGGCGTTGGCTGCTCCTGCGAAGAGGCCGAAAAAATTGGCATGCTTTGGATGCTGGCGGTTCTGTCTAGCGTGGCATCAATGCTTCGCGCGGCCGCGGCATCACTCTGATCCAAGCACTCGGATTTGCACCAATTCTGACGGGGCATCTTGAAGCTTCCACCGCACCGGCTCCACCGATCCATCTGCTCTACGGATCACAAATTGATCAATGCGATGCTGAATGTTGGTGCCAGGCACACGTTCGTCACGGCGAAGATGGATGATCCCGAGCACGACCACGTTGTCGAGGGCTTCCAATTCTTTCCGAACTTCTTGGTTGAGTTCCACCATCACACCGGAGATGGCGGGGGGCGTCAACTCATAGCCCGGACTTGCTTCAGGAGAGCCGGCCACATGCAGTTGAACCGGCTTCGGCACGGTGTACCACTGTGATGAGGTGGGGTTACCCTGAACCTCAACTTCCTCCAAGGTGAACCGAGGCAAAGGTGGCAGCTCTCCCGAGTTGCGTAGACCTCGAAGCCGGGCCGTAGATGTTCCGCTGCGGGCCAATTCTTGTCGGACGCGCGCCCCGATCTCCGCTTCCACGACCAAGGCGGATGCTCCACCTAAGGATTCCAGCAGGGAAGAGGGCAGCCACACGTCGACTTGTTCTGGCTCGGTCGTGACATCAGCCAGCGCACGACCGTCTGTCCCTACCGGTTGGATCCGGACGTCACTGACCTGAACGACCTTGACAAAACGCACCCGGGCCGTTTGGGGTTCCACACTGAGCACGGTCACTCCGCGTTGGCTGAATTCAGGGTTGTTTTCAAGGGCCGACTCCAAATCAACGTCCTGAGGTTCGCTTGAGGTTGGTTCCATCAAGGGGAGATCGACCGTGGGTCCACCGTTGAGCCAACGGGACCCGGCGGGGGCAGCCAAGCCACGGACCTTGATTTCGATCACTTGTTCGTTGCGTTCGTTGTTCGCCACACGCCACTGGGCCCCGGTCATTTGGTTGGGATCCAACTCTTGACCATCCCCCAATACCAATCGCAGCGTGACGGTCCCAAGAACTTCGGTACGTGTGGATTGGTGCGCCAAAATCCACACCATCACCGTCAATCCAACCACGGCAAATATTTTCGCCAGTGAGGAAGCATTGTTCATTTGCTTTCAACCTCCGAGAGCAGACCACGAAGTTTGGCGCGAAGTTGATCGATTTTCACATTCGAAGAAAGTTCACCCTCAACCGCCAGAGACAAATGTCCAGTTTCTTCCGAAACCACCAGTACCACCGCATCGGTCTCTTGGGAAAGTCCGAGGGCCGCCCGGTGCCGGGAACCCAAAGCTTGGTCTGAAGAGCCCTCTTCGGCCAGGGGAAACTGCACTTTGGCCGCAACGATTCGATCATGACGCACGACAATGCCGAGGTCATGCAGGGGGCTCTCCTTGTGAAAGATCGACATGAGCAATGGGGTGGACATGGAAGCGCCGAGTCGAATCCCCGACTCCACCAAAGGTTCCAAGCTCGCTTTTCGTTCAAAAGCCACAATCATCCCTTGGCGGATGGGTGAGGCTTGTTTCGCCGCTTGGATGACCGCTTCGATGGCCAAAGCCGTACCGCTCGGACGGGAGGAGCCGAACCACCGAGAAGGGTCCAACTTCATCAGACCCTGCCGCAACTCGGGCTGGAAAGCGAACAAAAGGGCGATCAGCGAGCCTCCGATGACCCAATCCACCACCGCCCGCAGACGGGCAAAGGCATCGCTGGCGCTGCTGAGCAGATCCAAAATGACCACCAAAAGCAGCACAAAAATCGAGATCGGGATCACCACCGCCGCGGCTCGGGTCCGCAGTAAGTAGCCCAGCAGCACCCAAATCACTGCAGCAATCAGCAGCAATTCAATGGCCACTTGGATCGGTTGCTGCCATACGGCTTGGAACAGTTCGGTGAGCGCTTCGAGCACAATGTGAGTGTACCGAGGTCCGGGCTCTTTTCGGAATCGGTAGGCTGCACCATCTCATGCCTGCCGTAACTTGGAAAATCGGACGTTCCACCGGGATCTGTGCCTTGACCGAACAGCCTCTGGGCCCTGGAGACCACGTGGTCGTTGGGCTCTTTGAGGATGCAGGTGTCGAGGGCTACCTCCGTCGAGACCACCAATCCGCCGCCTGGGAGGAGGCTTATGGCGATCTCAAGCCCCTGGGATGTGTGGCCCACTGGATGCGGGTGCAGCCGGACCAAGAGACGCCTCGTGGCGTGGCCCTTGATCCGGAGACGGTCCTGCAACTCTGTGATGCTTTGGGAGAACGAGATGATGCCGAAGCAGAAGCGTTCCGGTACGTCTTGGCTCTGGCTTTGCTGCAACGGCGGGTGTTCCGGCAGCTCCGCATGGAACAGATGGATGGGCGGGACTGCTTGGTCCTCGCCCAGAAAGGCATGCCTGAAGCCACGCCGAGACGAGTCATTCGACCATTGTTGACCGAAGAGGATGTTGCTCGCATCGCGGCTGAGTTGGCGGAAGTTCTGGACGGAGAATTGTGAACCCCCTGCCCTGCCCCCAACATTACGCCTTTCTCGTGGTGGCACTGCTCTGCTTGTCCGGTTGCCAAAGCCCTCAGAAGAAGGAAAGCGTGTTTTCGCCCGAGGCGCAGGAGTCTTGGCGGGAAGATCGTGAGCAACTCACCAAACTTCATCGCAGCGGTGTCTGCGAACTTCGTTGGACCGATGAATCGGGGCGCCGTCGTTTTGAGCCACAGGTGGACTGTGATTTGTGGTGGCAGCCTCCATCATCATTTGCTTTGCAGTTCAGCAAACTGGGAGAAACCTTGGGCTGGGTTGGCGGCGATGGCACCCAACTCTGGCTCTTTGATTTGCTGTCTGAGCCTACCCAACTGACCATCATCGAACCAGAAGCCGCCGCAAACACTTTGGTCTTCGGACTGCCCCTGGCGGGCTTGCTCGATGGCTGGCAGCTTCAGCCGCTTTCGGCCGTCAGGCCTCGGTCCACCGAACTTGTTCAGAGCCGGCTGGGTCCTGCCATTCTCTATGCGACCGGGGTCGGTCAGCCTCCCAGTCGTTTGGCCACCGTTGATGGGCAACTTGAGGTTCTGTACAGCGGGTGGAATGTGATCGATCGCGCTCAGGACGATGCCAATAGGCGTTCAGCGGGACAGTGGTTCCCCGAGCGGGTTGAATGGCGACTGCATGCACCGGAAGCCACGGCCACGTTTTGGCTGCGTCAGCCTCGGCGCCCCCTGGATCAGCAGCGTTGGAATCGTTTGTTTGATCTGGACCGGCTGCGCCGAAGTCTCCGTCCTCAAAGGACTTCCATTGTTCCGGAAGGCCTTGACCCGGGGAGTTCGGCAAAAACTGCAGGTTCCTGAGTCAATCGGCCGATATTGCTGAATCCCAACGGTGCAGGATGCACTGGGGTGGCTTGCCACCGGGATACAAGTGGAGGATCCACGTTGAGCGACCCTGCGTCAAATTCCACATCCAGTTCATCTAGTGAAACTCCTGCGCCCAAAATAGGACCGGTCTGGTGGGCACTGATGGTGTTGAGCCTGAGCATGTTGGGATGGGGCCTGCGTCCTTTCCCGATGGACACCCGGGATGCCACGCTGGAGCAAGCCCTCAATCGAGGCCAATTTGACCGCGCCTCTGCGATTCTCGAGGCCCGCCAAGCGACCCGACCTGAGGTGTCTCCCGCTAAGTCTGATTCTGTCCAACAGGACGAGGATGCGTCTGTCCCCGAAGTTCAAACGTCTCCGGATGCGTGGTCATGGGCGGAGGTTGCATTCATCGGTGGTGCCCTCGACGACATGCCTTCTCTTGAGGCTCTTCGCTCTGTTCGGCCCTCGGAAGCCACGGTCCAGCGGGTGTACGCGTGCCTCTACGCAACACATGACTTGGCCCGGCTTGATGTGGTCCTC
>CALDQF010000362.1 GCA_937911845.1 uncultured Phycisphaera sp.
AACTGGATCCGGCTGAAGTTCAACGGCGTTTGGAACGTGGCGACGATCACGTCATTCGCTTCCGAGTACCTGATGACTCTGAGGTCATCATTCGAGATGACGTGCTGGGGGAAATCAGAATTGCTCCGGGTGAAGTCGATGACTTTGTCATTCGCAAGGCAGATGGATTCCCCACCTACCACTTTGCCGTGGTGGTTGACGATGCCAGCATGGGCGTCACCCATGTGGTTCGGGGGCAAGAGCATCTGGCCAACACCCCACGCCACGTGCTCTTGCAGCACGCGCTGGGCTTTGATCGCCCTGTGTATGCCCATTTGCCTCTGATCCAAAATCCCGACGGATCCAAAATGAGCAAGCGGGACAAAGACAAAGCGCTGCGGAAAGAGATCAAAGACCGCGGTCTGACGGGTGCCCATTCGGTGGACTCCGAAAGTTGGGAAGCTTGGCTTGGCGACAAAACCCGGCAACTGCCTCACGAGTGTGCCGAGCGATTGGCTGAGGAACTCGGCATTGATTTGCCCGAAGTGAGCGTGGATGACTTCCGCCGTGCGGGATACCTCCCTGAGGTCCTGATCAACTACTTGGCGTTGTTGGGTTGGTCCGCTGGGGACGATCTTGAAAAATTTGATGGTGCGTTCTTGTGTGAGAACTTCACGTTGGATCGCATTGGAAAATCCAACGCGCGCTTTGACCGCCAAAAATTGCTGGCCTTCAATCTGGATGCCATTCAAGCCATGACCCCCGAGGTATTTTTGGAACGATTCCGTGCTCACTGCGAGGCCGAGCATCCAGAATTCATCGAGCAAACCACCCCTGAGCAGTTTGCGCTCATTGCCGAATCGAACCGTGAGCGGGCCAAGACCTTGGATGATCCGGCTCGTTCGTGCCGGTTCTTCGTCATGGACGATGAAGACATCACCTGGCCGGTGACCAAAGGCACCCGAAAAGCTTTGGCCAAGGGCGAGCCTTCCGGTTTCAACCGCTTGCAGGATTTGTCGAGTGTGTTGTCTGTCATCGAATCTTTCACCGCCTCGAGCGTGGAAGTGGCTTTGCAGGCCTGGGCTGATGAGCATGCCGAGGGAAATTTTGGGGCCGCGGGGATGCCACTTCGCGTTGCGGTCACTGGAGGCACGACAAGTCCGCCTTTGCCGGATACCCTCGCCATTCTTGGGAAAGCTTCGGTGCTGCGGCGGATTGAACGCTGCCTGGCTTGTGCCCCCGATTTTGCCTCCTGATTCGGAGATTGAAGTATGGCAACCGAACACGACATTGACGGCGACACGGAATGGCGCCGGCCTGAAGTCCCTGGCGTCCCTCCGGCTGCGGTCATGTTGCTGGAACACGCGATTGATTTTGCGGGTCTGTTCCCTCCGGCCAAACAATCCATGTCCGAAGCGGTGGCGACCTACGCGAAAGCGCGAACGCACCCCGATGCCTGGATGTTGGAGCGTTTTGTGCTCAAAGCCACTGAAATTCAGGCGTTTGAAGAATTGGCCAAGCCCTACCTGCCCCGCGCTGAAGAAGATGAGCCTTGGCCGATCTCTGTGTTGGTGCGTCACGATGCGGAAGGATTGGCCGCCGATGTGGAGGCTTTGGAACAGTTCAACGATCGGCATTCCGATCCTTCGGCAGGCTTTGCCATTGCCGATGTGGTCGAGGTCAAAGGCGATTCGCCCGCCAGCATCGAAGCAGCCTTGCACCACATGCCCGATGAGGTCTTTCCGTTCTTTGAATTGGATTGGCGTGGTGATATTCGGGGCTTGCTGGCCACCATCGTTGGCGGAGATGCCGGTGCGAAGCTGCGTACCGGAGGTTTGGCGGCCGATGATTTCCCCACCCTCGAAGCCACGGCCAAATTCTTGCTTGATGCCGCATCGGCAGAAGTTCCCTTGAAGGGTACGGCAGGGATGCACTGGCCTCTTCGTTCGCCTTCCGATGTCGTTGAGGGTGCGACTGCCCACGGATTTTTAAACTTTTTGATGGCGGCCGCGGTTGCGCATCTTCGTGATTGTGAGGACTCGGATTTGATGCCCATTCTTCAGGCATCGGCCGATGATTTTGAGTTCAGTGGAACCCTGGTTCGGGTAGACGATTGGGAATTGGAAGACTTTGAAATCGCCGAAGCCCGCCAACGCTTTGTGATTTCATGGGGCTGCTGTTCATTCGATGACCCTCGTTCGGGGCTGCGAAAGCTTGGCTTGATGCCGGAGGAGAAGTGATGTCACTTGACCACACACACGACCCTGACTTGATTTCTTGGGTGGAATCGGCACGAGATCATGCTGACTTTCCGGTGCAGAATCTTCCGTTCGGGGTGATGGATTTCGGTGATGGACCACGTCCCGTGGTTGCGATTGGTGACGAAGCCTTTGACCTTAAGGTGGCTACACAGCAGGGACTTTTGGGTGAGAGCGGGGTATTGAATTGTGCTGCCGCGGCGCCAAGTTTGAATGCACTTGCCAATTTGGGGGCCGACGTTCGCCGGGAACTTCGTCGCCGCATCTCCGCACTGCTCACTGGTTCGGACCCTTCTTTGCACGATGACACCCAGGCTCGAACAGAAGTTCTTCGTCCACAGTCTGAAGGCACCATGCTCGCGCCATTTGCCATTGGTGACTACACCGATTTTTACTGCTCCATTCACCATGCGACAAATGTGGGGTCGATGTTCCGGCCGGATAATCCGCTGATGCCCAACTACCGCCATCTCCCCGTCGGATACCACGGCCGGGCCAGTACGGTGGTTCTGGAAGGCGGCGAAGTCCGTCGGCCCGGCGGCCAGACGCTTCCGGTGGAGGCCAACGATCCCATCGATGGCCCCTCGCGTTTGTTGGATTACGAATTTGAACTGGGCTTCTACGTGGGTGAAGGCAATGCCATGGGAACCCGTATCAATATGACCAGCGCCCCGCAGCACATCTTTGGTCTCTCGATCGTGAACGACTGGTCGGCGCGGGATATTCAAAAATGGGAATACCAGCCACTGGGCCCGTTCAACGCCAAGAACTTCTGCACCCAAGTGTCTCCTTGGGTGGTCACCATGGAAGCCCTGGAGCCGTTCCGGGTGGCCGGTCCAGCCCGCGGACCGGAAGATCCCGAGAACTTGGCGTATTTGCACCCCGATCGCCCAGACCAGTCCTTGGGCATCGTGTGTGAAACCGCCATTCGAACGGCGGCCATGCGCGAACGCGGCGAGGACTCGTTTGTGATCAGCACGGGTGATTTCCGTCACATGCACTGGACGATCGAGCAAATGTTGGTGCACCACACCTCCAGTGGTTGCGCCATGCGTTCTGGTGATTTGATTGCCTCCGGGACCGTTTCGGGGCCAGAACCCGAGAGCCGGGGTTGTTTGCTGGAGCGGACCTGGCGAGGGTCGGAGCCGATCCAGCTTCCCGATGGCACCGAACGCAAATTCCTTCAGGATGGTGACGAGATCATCATGAGGGCATGGTGCGAGATGCCGGGTGCGGTGCGTATTGGTTTGGGTCGTTGCGCAGGAACCATTACCCCCGCCGAATAAGACGCATTATCCTTGGGCTTCATCTTTTACGGAGCCCAGCATGACCTCAACCGATCGTCGACAGTTTTTGACCACCGCCGCTGCGGTCGCCGCCGCCACGCCTTTCGCGGGTGCGTTTGGTGCAGGACGTGAAGACACACTCAACTTGGCACTGGTGGGGTGTGGAGGACGAGGAAGAGGGTCGATTGGGGACACCATGGCGGTCAACGACGGTGTTCGTTTGGTGGCCATCTCGGATGTGAATGAGGGCAAGGTCCAAGCGGCCAAAGCGAACCTTGAAAAGTCCCACGGGGACAAGATTCAAATTGCCGACGAGCAAGCCCATGTGGGGTTGGATGGCTACGAGGCCATTTTGAACAACCCAAGCGTGGACGTGGTGCACTTCACCACCTCGCCGGGATTCCGGCCTCGTCATGTTTTGGAAGCTGTACAAGCTGGAAAGCATGTCTTCGCCGAGAAGCCTGTTTGCGTAGATCCTGCGGGATGGAGGATTTGTAAAGAAGCCCACGAGCTCGCCCAGAAAAACGGAACCGCCATTGTGACCGGTACCCAGTACCGGCGGCAGAAGAACTATGTCGAAGCCATCGATCTGATCAAGCAAGGCGCGATTGGCACCGTCAAGGGGATGACCGCGCGGTACTGCTCCACTGGGATCTGGAACCGGGAACGTCAAGAGGGCATGAGTGATGCTGAGTACCAGATCAACAACTGGATGCATTTCATTTGGTTGTCGGGCGATCAAATTTGTGAGCAAGCCGTACACAACGTTGACGTGATGACGTGGTTGTTGGGCAATCCCACCACGGCGTACGGATCCGGAGGCCGATTTACCCGCCCCGAGGATTCACAAATGTGGGACTCGATGAGTGTTGACTACACCTTTGACGCCCCTGAGGGGGAACGCCTTTGCTCATTCATGTGCAGGCAAATTCCCGGCACCGCCGGCAACGCGGACAACATGATCTACGGCTCCGAAGGGATGGCTTCGATCAAGGCCATAAATGGAGGCACCAGAATCGTTGATGCCGACGGCAAGGTGATCTATCGCGAACGCGGCGACATCGGCGTGGCCTATCGCCAAGAGCACAAGGATCTGATTGATTCCATCCGAGGCGGTTCGCCAATTGTCGAGTTGCAAGACACCGCCGACGCCTCCTTGGCCGCGGTCATGGGGCGTGTCGCGGCGTACACCGGACAAAAGATCTCGTGGAAGCAGATCATCGAGTCCAAACTCGATCTGTTCCCGAAGGGATTGTCACTGGATGCTTCGCTGCCCAATGATGGGCACGCGATCCCAGGACGAACTCAGTTCGTTTGAACGGGGACTTACTTTCGACCAGCAACGGTCAGGCGGGGCGAGCTTCCTTACGGAAGTCACTGGGCGTTCGCCCCAATCGCTCGCGGAAAACCACGGCCATGCGGCGGGCATCAGAGAAGCCAGAACGCTTGGCGATCCCGCCAATGTCAAGATCGGTTTCAACCAAAAGACGCCGGGCGGTTTCGATGCGTCGACGGGTAATTTCGTCCAGCACCGTTCGGTCCAGTGCGCGCCGGAAGCGGCGTTCTAGCGTTCGACGTGGACGACCAGCGGCGTCAGCAACATCATCAACGCGAATCGGCTCGCGGTAGTTTGCGCGGATGTATCGGAGCGCGGTGCGGACAATCTCGTCTTCGGTTGCTTCTGCTTCGGTGGAGCGGCGAGAAACCACGCCGAGGGGTTGAAGCGTGATGTCGATTTGGGGACGTGGCTCTCCGGCCATCAGATTCTCCAACAAGCCGGCGGCGTCGTAGCCAATTCGACGTGCGGGGATGGCAATGGATGAAAGATTCGGCCGCGCCACCACGCATTCAAACTCGTCGTCGTTTACGCCAAGGATGGCCACTTCCTCTGGGACGTTGAGGTCCATGCTGCGGCATGTGGCGGCCAGCCGTCGGGCCACACCGTCCATGGAGCAGAGGACGCCAACTGGTTTGGGAAGATCGCGAAGCCAACCGCTGAAGGTTTCTTGCATTCCAGACCAGCTGGTCCCTGGGTCACGGAGGGGGAGATCTTCCACATGGCATGCGGCGAACGAGCCGCCAGCTTCTTGCACGCGGCGGTGGAACGCTTGCTTTCGGGAAACAGCAAAGCCAGAGCGATCCGATCCCGCAAATCCGAAGTGGCGGAACCCCCGTTCCAAGAGGTGCTCGGCCGCCATCACCCCGACCGCATCGTGCTTGACTTCCACCATGGGGAAGCGAGGGTCATTTAATGTGCTGGTGATGTTGACCACGGGGCCGCCCCAGGCGGCCAACCCATCGGCCAGTTCTTCGTTGAACAGGTGAGCGATGACACCATCGGGCTGCCATTCCTTGAGCGGTTCAAGGGCTCGGGGATCCGAGGGGGACAGGTGCACAAACCAGCGAGCACCTTCGGCGACGTAGCCCAGCACTCCGGCACAGACCTCGCGGGTGTGTGAGCTGTCGCGATTCATCAGCAAGGCCACTCTGCGTTCGTGCATGGTCCAACTCCGTTTGGGGAAGAAATGCGGTATTGCGTCATTACCGTACGAAAAAGATATGCCTGCGAGCTCAAAGTTGGCCGATTAAATGAAAAATTCTCATGTTTTGCGACATAGAAACCCAAAGTGAGCGGAACACGCCGGATGTTGCGGCATGATTTGCCGCGGCCAATGTTTTGCGACACATAAGTCACTTCAAAATGACGCAAAGGCGTTCGGGCCGAGAGGTGCTCTGACCGATTTTATAGTTGTACCTGACGTTTTCCGTCGAGTGCACACATGGTCTGGCTGATATTCGGCGTAATTCGACCCAAATGGCCGATTTTGGGCATTTAACACTGTTTGAGCGACGTTGCCTCAACCATTTCAGGCAGAAAACGTAGAGGTCTTGCTTCAACCATTTGCTCAGGCGTCAAACGATCCGTCAGGTCGGTGTGTTCCGGGAGCGGGGGTTGAAGCGCCTTGCCAAGACGATGGGTACTCAGGATCGTCGAAATCCAGCGCGGCTTTGGTGGGGAAAAGGGGCCGGAAGGTGTCGCACATCACCGCCAGTTCACTGGTGTGGCTGGCATCGAGTGATTTTTCCACGGTGCCCGGGTGGGGGCCGTGCGGGATGCCTTGGGGATGCGCGGTCAGCGAGCCCACCTCGATGCCCTTTCGGGCTTTGTAGTTCCCGGCCACGTAGTAGAGCACTTCGTCGGAATCCAGGTTGGAGTGGTTGTACGGGACCTTGATGGCCTCCTCGTGGAAATCCAACGGGCGGGGGCAGAAGGAACAAATCACGAAGTTTTGGGCTTCGAAGGTTTGGTGGGTCGGGGGGGGCATGTGGTGCTTGCCCACAATCGGACTGAAGTCATCAATGTTAAAGGCGTAAGGGTAGTAGCAGCCATCCCAGCCCACGACATCCAACGGGTGGTGGTCGTAGATGTATTTGTGGACGCAGTCTCGAGCTTTGATGCGCACTTCGAACTCGCCGGATTCGTCGAACGTCAAAGGGAACTCGGGACCACGCAGGTCGCGTTCGCAATACGGCGCGTGTTCGAGGAATTGGCTGGTTTGCTTCGAGACGTAACGCGGTGGCGGTCCAATATGAGAACCGTTTGCGGTTTCGATGACCATAATTCGAGGACGTTCTTCGCCTTCGAGTGTTTCATCAAACACCAGGCGGTAAATCGTGCCTTTGGGAATGATGAGGTAGTCCCGTTCTCGGAATGGAATCGTTCCAAACTGCGTGTACAGCGTTCCTCTTCCAAAGTGGACGAAGATACATTCGTCACCCATCGCATTGTTGAAGTGGTAATCCATCGCTTCTTCTGGAACGCAGACGCTCATTTCGCAATCGGCATTGCCAAAGAGCACCACGCGGCCCGTCACGGGATCCCCCTTGGGCGGCAACGGCATGCTCTTCACATGTCGCATCCGCATCGTGTCCATTTCCACATACTCCGGTTTGGTGCTGTACAAGGCCT
Organism: uncultured Phycisphaera sp.; assembly: GCA_937911845.1. Lineage (GTDB taxonomy): Bacteria > Planctomycetota > Phycisphaerae > Phycisphaerales > SM1A02 > UBA8653. The sequence goes on from CALDQF010000362.1 coordinate 7,494, forward strand.
CCCAGCCCATCACTTGGGTGGGGGCATGAATGTGGTACATGGTTGACGTGGGACCAACGAAGCCTTCGGTGCCAAAAACCTCTTCCGCATACAGCCGGCCACCGGGGCCACGGAATTGGATGTGTCGTTTTGAAGGAAGTTGTCCCAGAGTTCTGTAATACGCCATATCTGGATTCTAAAGGTACGATCGAAATCATGGATGCCAAACCCGCCCCAACGCTATTCATCCCGACATTCACGCTCATGATTGGTGGAGTGATGTTGGTGGGCGGTTTGTTCACCATGATTGGTGATTCGCCGTCCACGGCCCCGGGTTTGACTCTGGCTGCCATTGGCTGCGTTCTTGAGGCTTGCGGAGTGCTTTCGCTGGCCTACCCCGCCTTCCGCAAGCACATCATGCATGTGGCGATCTTGGCGGCGTTATTTGGCATGGGAAATGTGTTTTCAGCGCTGCCGGCGGAAGGCGAGGATTGGACTCAGACCGAGCTGGTCACCGCTGGCTGTTCCATTTTGTGCACGGTGTTGTTTGCTGCGTACCTGAAGAGCTTTGTCAACACGCGACGCGGCAACGCATCGAGTTCGAGCACGCGGGTCAACTGAACCCCAAGGCTCGGTCACTCTTTGCGGAAGACGGCCACCACATCCTCAACGGGAATCACGAACAAACGGTTGTCCCCCTCGAAGTCGACCGGAATACCTTGTTTGGGGTTGAACAGGACGCGGTCGTATTGGCGAATTGGGTAGTCCTCATCGTGCTCCACTTGGGCACTGATTGCGACCACCCTGCCCGTAAGGGTAGGAATTTCGATTTTGTCGGGAAGGTGTATCCCGCTCTTGGTCTGCTTGCGGTCTTCGTCTTTGCGAATCAGCACCCGTGAACCAATTGGTTCGACGGTTTCCAGCTGGGGTTTCTTCGATCCTTCGGCCATGGCGTAATTCTAGGGCGAATCGCATGGGTTCGGCCTTGGCGTACAATAAGACCGCCTCATGGAGGGCTCCATTATGAGTCAAACACGTCCCAGTTCTGATCCGGTCGAAATCGATGCCAGCGATCCATTGCGTCTGCACGATGTGGACCACGTTCGCTTTTATTGTGGCAATGCCAAGCAGGCCGCGTATTTCTACGCTTGGAACTTTGGATTTCAAGTCGAGCAGTACCGAGATCTAACCACCGGCAGTCGGGACACAGCTTCGTACCTGCTTCGCCAGGGCAACATCCGGCTGATTTTGGAGACGGGTTTGACGGCAGACCACGAGGCGGCTCATGAAGTGGTCACCTACGGCGACGGGGTCAAAGACGTCTCACTGACCGTGAATGATGCCGAAGCCGCTTACGAACAGGCCATCCGGAACGGCGCGGAGTCGGGATACGAACCTATCGAAGAGACCGACGAACATGGAACCGTGGTTCGGGCGGCCATTCGTTCGTATGGACGCGTGTTGCACACCTTTGTTTCCCGAAAGGGCGACTATGGATTGAACGCGGTTCGATCGGGAGGCCGGTTCGGCCCCGGTTGGGAAAAGGTCGACCACTTCCCACTCAACGAGTACAACCGCCAAAACCCTTGTGGTCTTGAGTTCGTGGACCATTTGGTGGGCAATGTTGAGTTGGGCAAAATGGACCACTGGGTGGAGTGGTATTCCGAAGTGCTTGGATTCAAGTTGTTCAAGCACTTCGATGAGGCTGACATCTCCACCGAGTACACCTCATTGATGTCCAAAGTGATGGACTCCGGTTTTGGTGTCATCAAGATGCCCATCAATGAGCCGGCGGAAGGACGCCGCAAGAGCCAAATTGAGGAGTACCTCGATTGGCACAACGACACTCCAGGCGTGCAGCACTTGGCCCTGCGAACCGACGACGAACTGCACTCCGTGCATGAACTTCGTCGACGCGGCGTGAATTTTCTGAAGGTTCCCCAGTCCTACTACGACGAAGTCTGGAAGCGGGTGGAAGCATTGGGTTGGGACGTCAAAGAGGACCATGAGAAGATCGCGGATCTCGGCATTTTGGTGGATGCTGACGATGAGGGGTATCTGCTGCAGTTGTTCACCCAGCCGTTGCAGGATCGACCCACGCTGTTCTTCGAAATCATTTCCCGCCGCGGGTCGCAAAGCTTCGGAAAAGGCAACTTCAAAGCCCTGTTCGAAGCAATCGAACGCGAGCAGGCGCGTCGGGGCAACCTCTGATTCATCCGGACCCACTGTCCATCACACCGCTCGCGCCGGGTCCATTCCAGGCCCGGATGACGGTGCCTGGTTCCAAAAGCGGGACCAATCGCGCTCTTCTTTTGGCGGCTCTGGCCGAAGGAACATCGGTGGTCACGGGCGCGTTGCGCAGTGATGACTGCGATCGATTGGTGGTGGCGCTGCAAACACTGGGCGTTCGCTGTCTCCAAGTTGAGCATGGTTGGGAAGTGCACGGGGTTGGGGGGTGCTTTCCACGCGGGGGTACGGTAGATTTGGGAGATGGGGGGACTCCAGCTCGTTTCATGTTGGCCGCTTCAACCCTTTGTGCCGAGCCGGTCACGGTCGATGGATCACCACGATTGCGTGCACGCCCAATGGGCGATGGCATTCGGATTTTGGAATCTCTCGGGGCTCGCTTCGAGTGGCTTGGCGAAGAGGGACATCTTCCTGTGCGCTGCATCCGCGGGATCACCGGGGGGGAGGTCGAGGTGGGTGAAGTTGCATCCAGTCAGTTTCTTTCTGCGGCATTGTTGGTAGCGCCTTGGACGAGCCACGGGGTCACGCTCCGGTGCTCCGAAGCTCCAACCAGTGCCCCGTACCTCCGGATGACCATGCGAGCGTTGGCCGAAGTGGGGGTTGATGCTCAGGAACATTCAGGCTCGTTTGCGGTGCAGCCCAAAGCGCTCACCTTGACCGATCAAGTGGTGCCTCCCGATGCCAGCACCGCGGCCTACTGGTGGTTGTTGGGGGCCTTGGTGCCGGGGGCCAGCATGACGGTGCCCAGCTTTGCCCACAGTTTGGATCAGCCGGATGCCGCATTGCTCTCGGTGTTCGAATCTATGGGCGCCAAAGTCAGACCTTCTGGAGCAGATATCACCCTTACGGGTGGATCGCTTTCCGGAATCGAAGTGAACTGCGAAGATTTTCCTGATGGTGCGGTGGCCTTGGGGGCCGCTTGCGCGTTTGCCGAGACACCTTCCCGGTTGACCGGACTGCACACGCTCCGGGTGAAAGAGTGTGATCGGGTCCACGCCTTGGCCACCGAGATTGAGCGCTTTGGGGGGCAAGTGGTGGAGCACACTGATGCGTTGGACATCACTCCGGCCCCTCGTTCCGGTCCGGATCTTGAAGTTGCCGCTTGGAATGATCATCGTATGGCTATGGCTTTTGGGTCTTTGGGATTGGTTCGTTCCGGCGTTTGGGTGCGTGACCCTGGTTGTGTGGCAAAGAGTCATCCTGCATTCTGGGATGACGTGGAAATTCTGAGGGCGCAGGCATGAGTCCATTCCGCACGTTCTTCACGGAAATGATCCGCCATGAGCGCAAGCGGGTGCTGGCGGGATTGGCTTGTGCGTTTGTCAGTGCTGGTGGTTTGGGCGGAGGCTTGCTTGCGCTAGCAGCGCCATTGCGGTTGCTTCTGGATCCCAACAGTTCAGCTACCCTGCGAAGTTTGCTGGCCGAAGGCGCCATGGGGTTCACTCCACCACCTTGGATGGTGGGTTGGGTGCCCGAAGAAACCTGGGCTGGCGTGCTGACACTGTTTGGAGTGTTGCTTGTGGTGACGGTGGTAGGGTCGGCGTCCAGTTACGCCCACCAAGCATTGACCACGACGGCATGCGTCCGCGCGATCCGTAGACCCGCTTGGGGTTCTCGCCGCATGCCATCTTCATCCCGTAGGGCGCGCCGGGGAACTTCATGCCCTGCACGGTGCGCGACCACACGTTCTTCAACGTGACCGAACGCCCGCCGGTGAGATTGGCCGATCCCGGGAGGATCTGGAGGCTGGTGACACCGCCATTGGCAAGCGCGCGGGTGAAGCCGGGATCCTGCGGCCAGACCGAAT
>CALDQF010000363.1 GCA_937911845.1 uncultured Phycisphaera sp.
CCCCTTGTCAGCAGCGACTCGAGCGGTGGAATCGATGCAGACACTGGTAACTACGCCGGCGATCACCACGTTTTTCACGCCACGTTCGTGCAGAAGACTGTCCAGACCCGTGTTGGAGAACGAGCAAAGCCCCTGCTTTCCTGGAAGTTCAACGATTCGGTCGCTGAATTTTTGCAATGCGTCGACCGTGCGAGACCCGGGGGAGGACTTCCGGAACGCCCCCAACTCTTTGATGGTCTTCAAGATACCCACAGGGTTTTCGAGTTCCCGATAGTCATCGGTAAAAGCGATGGGAGTGGATACCACCGTCACGCCCGAGAACAAGGCCCGTTCAAGGAGACGAAGGGTGTTTGGCAGCACATTGCGGTTTTGGATTTCCTCACCGACCGCACCGTGCAGCAACCCGTCTGCACGGAAGAAGTCATTCTGATAACCGACAAGAAGGATGGCTGTTTCTGTGGGATTCATGTGCATGTTTGATGAAGTCGGATCGATTTCATGCCGACTTCAGTGCCATGTTGGAAAACGGCGCCAATTCGGATCATTCCACCGAGGAGCTGTTGCTCTTCTTGGATACACCTGGCCGCTTTCCCTCATGGATTGCTCCCCTGGACGCCCTGGCGGCCAAACGAACCGTTGTGGGCGAAGAGGAAGCGGTCTTTCCGTACCTCTCCAGGCATCCTTGTTCGGCCGTGTTAACCACCGACGACTCGGTGTTGCGTCTTGGTACCCGCATGCCGGAGTTCTTTCGCGAGTTGGTGGAGACGTATCCAGGACTCACGGTGCTTGTGGTGTGCCACCAGAACGTTAATCCGGCTCTAAAAAAAGCGGTGCTGCATGCTGATCAAGGAAAAGTCATCTTGGTGTCAGTTCACGAAGATCCCACGGTCCCAGTGGAGTACCTGCGTTGGGTCCTGGGCCTCGAAGAAGCCATGGGGGACAAGCCGGCGGTTCAAATTGTTCCAAGAATCGAGCAGTTCCTTCAAGAAGACCGCCTGCAGCCACACTTTCAGCCCATCGTTGATTTGAGCACTGGATCGATCAGGGCATATGAGGCGCTGGCCCGTTCACGAAGCCAATCGGTGTTGGGTAATCCCGGACTGCTGTTTGCGTATGCCGCGCGGAAAAATCTACACCGCCGTCTTGACGCCATGGTGGCTCAGTTGGCTATCGAAGAGGCCCGCCAACTTTCCAAGCAAGCGATGCTCTTTCTAAACATTCAGCCCCGCTCGTTGACGGATGTTGACTTTGCCGAAAGACTTCATGCGGCCGTGATGGCTGGAGGCCGCCAGCCCAGTCAGGTATGCATTGAATTAACCGAGCAAGAGGACAGTCGGAACCACCAGCGATTCCTCGGATCGGTCCGTACGCTTCGTGAGCGTGGGTTCCAATTGGCGGTTGACGATTTTGGCGAGGGCAACGCCAACCTTGAGTTGGTGCACGAAGTTCGGCCTGAAGTGGTCAAGATCTCCGGACAAATCTGTCGCCATGTGGAATCAAGTGGCCTGGCTCGGTCCATGATTCATGCGGTCACTTCGATCGCGAGAGATTCCGGCGTGCGCACCATTGCCGAATTCATTGAATCCGAGTCGGCTCGACAACTTTTGCAGGATTTGGGCGTGGATGATGGGCAAGGTTGGCATTTGGGCCGACCCATGCCGGCACAGATTTGGACTGAAGAACGTCCAGCTGCTTAGGTCACCTTGTGCGCCGGCGTCTGTTCAGGCGAGATCCTCCCAGAAGCACCCCAAGCCCAACGCCCGGACTTGGCACCAAAGCAATCGACCAGGCTTCCACGTCGACTTGGAGTGGGAATCCTTGCCCCTGACCGGTGAACGAAAGAGTTCCAGATCCTTCGAGGACCTGCCCATCCCAATCCTCAGTGATGTCTGTCCCAGAGAGGACTCCGGTCACGCTGCCTGATTCGAGGTCAGGGGGAAGAAAGATCGGTGGAACGGTGCTGTCTTGGGTGTAGTTGCCCGTAGGCCATGAAAAAGATGGCCAATGGCTGAGGTCCATGGACAAGTCTCCGATGTCGACCCACAGACCAGGCACGTACTGGTACTCGACTGTTCCCGAACCGGAAAAGGAGAACAGCTCAGAACCTTCAATCTCTGGATCTGCAATCAGTCCGCCATTCCCAAGCATGGTGATTCGAAGATTATGGCTGGATCCATTTTGCTCATAGGACAGGTTGGCGGTGAATTCATACAGGTCGGCATGAGCCAGAGCGGTGAGGCTGATGCTGAGCAGAATGGAAATTCTGGCTCTCATGGAAATCGTGGATTCCATCGTGACAGAAATGTCATTCAACAAAAGCATGATCATCAAAAAATCAACCCGCTACACTTGCCTCTTCGTGTCTTCTGCCCGCCCTGCCATCACGCTTCTCGGTGCCGCGGGCGAAGTTACGGGTTCATGTTCGTTGGTCGAAGCAGGTCGAAGCCGAATCGTGGTGGACTGCGGCATGATTCGAGGTTCGTGGGAAGACGAGCAGCGAAATCTGACTCTTCCCAAGATTGATTGGCGTTGGATCGATGCCGTGGTGCTTACCCACGTCCACTTGGACCACTGCGGTCGTTTGGCCATGCTCTTTCGACACGGATTCGAAGGCCATGTGTATTGCACTCCAGCGACGGCAGAAATCTTGCCGCGTTTGGCCAAAAGCAGCGCTCGCCTCCAGCGGACCAAGTTGGCGGAATTTCACGCCGGAGGAAAGCCCGGGTTGCCGGAAGACGCTGAAGAGCCGCCGGTTCTGTTTTCTGAACGCGAGGCTCAATTGCTGGCCGAGCGCCTTCGTCCGATCCCGTATGGCTTAACCGAACAATTGACGGAAGATGTCATGCTTCGATTGGAGCCCGCGGGGCACATCGTTGGCGCAGGTGTTGTGCACTTGGAGTGCGGGACTGGTACCGAAAGTGCTCGCGTGGTCTTTTCGGGCGACGTGGGTTCCAAGCATGTTCCTCCGATGGCAGCGCCGCTCTCTCCAAAGGCCGCTGACATCTTGGTGTTGGAATCGACCAATGGTGGCCGAGTTCGTCCCAAAGATGCCGATCCGGACGCTCAACTTGCTGCAATTGCTGCCGACGCTTTTTCCAAAAATCGAAGAGTGCTGTTCCCCACCTTCGCCATAGGTCGTGCTCAGAATTTCTTGTACCGGTTTGCAAAGTTGAGTCGAGCGAACAAATTGCATGTTCCGGTTCTGTTTGACGCGCCAACCGCGATCTTTGCCACCGGGGTGTATCGACGCTACAGCGAGCAGTACCGGCCCGAACTCGCCCGACAAGCCCAAGCAGGTGATGATCCGCTTGATTTTGATGAACTCCACTACATCTCCAAGCGGCGCGAGATGAAAGAAGTCAAACGTTCCCGCGAACCTGCTTTCGTCATGGCCGGAAGTGGGTTTTGCGACGGGGGTCCTATCATGGAGCATCTTCGTCATGGTCTTCCGAATCCGGATTACACCGTGGTCCTGGGCGGATTTACGGCTCCAGATACCTTGAGCCGTGATTTGGCCAACGGCGAGCGGGAAGTCTCGGTCGAAGGCACCAAGATTCAGGTGGAGGCGCAAATTCTTTCGCTGGAAGGCATGAGTGGACACGCCGACGGCGGCACCATCGTGGACTGGGTGCATGGCATTCAGGACGCCCCAAGCATCATCATGTTGAACCACGGTGAAGATGAGGCCCGGTTGGCGTTGGCCAAGCGTTTGGAAGCCGTCCGAGATTGGCGGGTCCTTCGCACTGCTGGCGAAGAACGGGTTGAGCTCTAAACTGAACCAACGTCTTTATGCCCGAACTTGTGCAACAACTTCCTGATGGCCCCATCGATTTTATCGGTGATGTGCATGGCGAGTTGGAAGCATTGCAGCGGTTGCTATCTCACTTGGGATACCGACCGGATGGCAGTCACCCGAGCGGTCGACATTTGGTCTTCTTGGGCGACTTGGTGGATCGTGGACCAGATTCGCCGGCGGTGGCGTTGTTGGTGCGTCAGTTGGTCATCAACGGCTACGCCAGTTGCATCCTTGGCAACCACGAAATGAATGTGTTGTTGGAAAAAAAGCGCACCTACAACCGTTGGCTGGGTCATTGCGAAGGCATGCCTGGTCCTTTGGAGCAAGCACCCCAACAGATCGCTACCGATGCTGATCGCATCAAGATCTTGGACTTCTTCCGCACACTGCCGGTGGTATTGGAGCACGATGCCTTGAGAGTGGTGCACGCCTGCTGGGACGCTCGTGCGGTCGAGGTTCTTCGTCGGTCGGGACCACATGCCGACGTTGTTTCGTGTCTTCGGGTTGCGGACGATGCCCTTCGTCGGGTCACGATGGTTAACGCTTCGGACCCTTGTGCCAAAGCCAATCTCAATCCAATCCGACGATTGTTGTGTGGTCCGGAGATTCCCGCATTCGAGGGGGCGTCGCGTCAAACCATCCGGACGCCATGGTGGGAAACCGACCATGGCGATGACCGCGACTGTGTTTTTGGTCACTACTGCCGGGTCTTTTTGGGAGAGGGACCAGCAGCTGAAATCGAGAGACGCGAGCATCCATTTGGGGGAATGAAACAGCGTTGGACTTGGGCCTCCAAGCGAACCATCTGCGTTGATTTTGGCATCAGCCGCCGCTGGTCTGAGCGTTTGGCGGGACGAGCCCCCAATCTCTTTCAAACCCGTTTGGCCGCTTTTCGTTGGCCTGAGGAGGTCTTGGTGGATGATCAGGGACACAATATTCAGCCCAGCCCGGCGGATGAGGGCGTTTTCCTCTGAGGAAGGCTCCACCGGGCGAACGCCAGGCTGCCGAAAATAAAAAATATGGAAATCTTGGCGGTTCAGCCGTGATGGTCCCGCCACCTTTTTTAGCAACTGAGCCGAAAGGGGTTTCTTCCATGCTTCCATCTTCAAACACTGTTTCATCTTCTTCTTGTTCCGTGACCGTGACCGGTCAGAATTCGGACCCGATGGTCCATCCTCGGGTCTCCGTGGGGCTTTGTGCCACGTTGGCCGCCAGCCTCCTGATGTCCTCGGCCCATGCCGTTGATGTTGATGGGGTGATTACCGTCGACAATGCGTACGGCTTTGCCTTCGGCGATGCCAATGGCATCACCACTTCTAGTTATTACGGGGGCCTTCGCAACACAAGTGCCGGTGACATCGCCAATGGTGCTCCGGTGTTGTATTCAGGTCCTACTGGGCCTGGATTCACCAATCCTGGGGTTGGTCCCGAGCTGTATGACCTTCCAAGTCTCGCCCCACCCGATTACATGTACTTGATTGCCTGGTCGGACGACAGTTCGTATCAGGGGGCGATCGGTTCGTTCACCATTGGTTCCACTTCGGTGGGCACCTTGCCCAACACAGGGTGGGAAGTGTTTGCCACCGGAATCGACCTTGATTCCACGGTGGCCTCGGACACGTTGACCACCGATCCGGCCGATGTCCAACTCATCAACGACCAAATCGCAATTGCCAACGCCAACGCGGGAAATACCGGCACCAGCATTGGTTGGGTTGACGAGAACGGCGTGTTGCCCAATGGGTCACTTGGACTGGGGGAATTGGCTTTCAGTATCGACGACAACACCGGAGGCAGTGGCGGTCAACTTCCTTTTGGTGCCATTCAAGGCATCCCCAGCAACGCACGCTGGATGTGGTACAACGAGGACCCGGTCAACATTTCCAATCCTTTCGGAGCATCATTTGGGGGTGGTCCTGACGGGCATAAAGAATTCTTGATCTTCCGTATTCAAGTGGAAGATGTGTTGCAGCAGATCACAGGCTGCTGCTGTTGGGTTGACGATGCCGGCAACCACGTGCAATCCCAAACCAGTGAAGCGGATTGTCATGCCTTGAGCGGGGTCTACGCCGGTGACGGTGTGGATTGTGAAGACTTCAACTGTCAACAAATCACGGGTGCTTGTTGCTTCTTGAAAGACTTTGGTGTCATGTGGTGCCACAACAACTACACCGCGTCCGATTGTGCATCGTTGCCACTTTCGACCTTCTACCCCGGACAAAGCTGTTCCGACATTCCTTGTGACATGGAGCCCACATTGGGCGCGTGCTGCTACGAAGACCCCGATTTGGGTTGGAACTGTGTGGAGACCGATGAGTTCAAGTGCGTGGAAGCGTTTGGTGGTGTTTGGTACGCCGGCCAACCTTGTTCTTGGATCGATTGCCCAGCCGCTCCTCCCACCGGCGCATGTTGCTACGAAGACCCTGATTTGGGCACGTTGACTTGTGCTGACAATGTGGAAGAGTTGACGTGCCTTCAGGTCTTTGGTGGGACCTGGTACCCGGGCTTGACTTGCGTGGACATTGCCGATGAGTGCATGGATCCACGGGGCGCTTGCTGCTTCCAGAATCCAGATGACGGGTCCTACGACTGCATTGACAACATCACTGACTTTGAATGCAGTGAGTATTACAACGGCATTTGGACTGGTGGTGCGACATGTGCTGAAGTGGATTGCTGCCCCAAGCTCGGCGCGTGTTGTGTGAAGGATGTCTGCGTTCAAACCACCACGGACAGCTGTGATGCTGCCGGTGGAACCTGGATGGGCATGGGTCTTCCTTGTGACCAGGCCGATTGCCCAGAACCCTGCGTCTTCGACGTCACAGAAGATGGTGTGGTCAACTTCAGCGACCTGATCGCCATCATCAACAACTGGGGACAGGTGTGTCCATGAGTTGATGATTGCAGCTTTGAAACTTTGGGCCGGTCGAAAGACCGGCCCTTTTTTAATTTTCTGATCTGTTCTGGCGGGGCGTGGTGGGGGAGTTCGCCATATCTGGTGTAAGCCGAGTTCCGAAAGGGGTTTTTTATGTTTCTTCCAGCCTTCACCAGCCTTCTTATGACACAGTCCTTCAATCACATTCGAGTGGGTGACGTGGATGGATTCGGATATCTCACTGGGACTATCCCAGGAGCCGTCGGACCCTTCGGGCAAGAGCCCGCTTGGCCATTTGGATCATGGCAAACCGGGGTGTTTGGATGCTCCGTGACACCTTTTGAATTGACCAATGCGGTTGGCAGTCCCATCAATACCGATGGTGCTGGGATTTTGACCGGTGGTGACTA
>CALDQF010000364.1 GCA_937911845.1 uncultured Phycisphaera sp.
CGTGCCCGACAAGGTCAGATCACGACCGAACTTACAGAGATCATTTCGGGCGTGGCCGCGCTCGAGTAGAACCAAAGTTCTCATCTTCTTTTGATGCCAACAAGGCCTCCTCCGGGAGGCCTTTTTTGTTGGAAAGAAGTTGGCGGATGGTCCCTTGGTCCTTCGCCGTGTCTGTTGAGCCCTTTTGGGGCACGAATCAATCACCAACACTGCAAAGGAAAATCACCATGCAATCCATCACTTCTCCAGTTCTGTTCTTCTCTGTGGCCTTGAGTTCCGTGGCGGCCGCCGGCCCCGTCGTCTGCTTGGATTTCGAAGATCTCGCTCCAGGCTCGGTGTACCACATCGGTGACACCTTCACGACCGGCGGCATCAACGCGAAGGTGCATCCCCATGCGGGCGACGTTCAAGCCAACATCGAGGCTTACGGTCTCGCGGGCACCGGAAACGAGATGTACCCCAACAACGTTGCCGTGGAATTCGACGCCACATCCCCGGGGTTCGGCGCTGCCGTCCGCGCCAAGTTCGACTACTGGGAAGGGGGCGGCATCAATGTCATGGAAGTCAACGGGTCCGTGATCAACTTTCCCCACTTCTTCGACTTTGCCCCCCTCCACGGCAGCACCTGGCCGACCGCCTTGGGCTCCGTTACCTTCAATGTGTCTTCCTCTGCCGTCCCAGGCGCTTTTGAAGGCACGGTCGAGGTGATGGGAGACATCCAAAGCCTCCGTATCGGTGGCCAAGAGTTGTTCGTCGACAACGTGTGCTTTGAATTCCAGGATTCTGGGACTGGCGATTGCTGTGAAGGGGACGCCAACCAAGACGGGCAAGTGAATTTCCAAGACTTGATCTCGGTCATCAACAATTGGGGAAGTCAGTGCCCCTGAGTGGTCCGGCTCTCTTCAGCAATCAAGAATAAGCCGCGGCTTCTCTCTTCAAGAGGAGCCGCGGCTGTTTATCCCCCCCCGAACAAGCTTTCGACATCTCGGCCTTCAAAGACATACAGCAGCACGACCAGCGCGACTGAGATAACCAAACCCAAAGTCGCTTTGCCCAAATCAGAGAACACCATCGGCCACACGCGATGGTGATCAGTCTCTTTTAGTCGAATACGGAACGCCACTTCACGTCCAGCCAGCATGCCCAAGAAAACCCAAGTCGTGCTCATCGGGACCTTCGCGCCAATACCAAAAGTGTCGAACTTGAAGATCAGCAGTACTACGCCGTAGAGCAGGTTGATGAAGGTCGCAGATCGAATATCAGCGGTGTTTGTTTTGACCCGAACAATTTCCTGAATTTTCCCTCCGCCTTGGTAGAAAATGAATCCGAGCATGCCGAGCAGGACGCATAAGGCGAAGACGAAGCTCCCGACTGAGACTTCGGCTGGGTCACCCAAATACACCATGATGTTGACCAAATCTTGTGTCAGCCACTGTGACCACAAGAATCCCGTCGAAAGCCATTGCGCGGTCGTCCAAAACGCGGTGTTGCCCAGGAAGCCTTTGGTTTCCTGCATGGGGTGCTTCAGGAAGTAGCGCTCGGTCCAGCGGCTGAGCACCATGTACATACAGATGGATGAGATGAACGCTACGCCGTAGCCGCCCAAGCTTTTGACGAGCATTTGTGGGAGTGCCTTTGGGGCGAAGAAAGTCAGCACCAAGAAAGTGGTACTGACGGGGATGCCAAATCGAGTGATAAAAAGAAGTGTGAGTGGGGGGAGCAAATACCAAAAAGTGATTTTGGGAAACTCAGTTTGTCCATCTGCATCCTCCGGAAACAGGCTGCTGAATTTTCCGAAGGTGAGGTCGTCGCCTTTGCCACCGAGCATTTCGCCATAGCCCAAATAGCCCATGGTCACGGTGAAGGCCATGATGCTTCCAGCAAAGAGCCACAGCAGCCACCAAGGCTTCTTCTCGTTAGCGTGGAGGAATGGACCCAACGTCTGGATGGAGTCATTTCCTACGACGGAGTACGCGGCGAAGGTAAAACCAAGAAGCGCAAAAAAGGTGCTCGTGTCCATGGGAACCGGAACCTACCAGCCCAACTCAGTCGGAGGGTATGGCTTGGTTCAGATTGCGTTGGCGGAAGAGGTGAGAGCCACCCCTTGCAGCGCCGTCTTGGCGGGTCGAACTCGTGCTTCAAACTCGCCACGGAACTTGTTGACCACAGTGCGAACCGCCCAGTTGTGTCCATCGGCCAGTCCACAAATGGTGGTTCCCGGCATGATGCCCATACTGCCCGCCAATTCCAAAAGCATGTCGAGGTCGTTGGAGTCCGCTTCGCCCGCTTCAATCCGCGACAGCAGTTTGAACATCCACTGCGCGCCTTCGCGACAAGGGGTGCATTGTCCGCAAGACTCATTCTTGAAGAATCGCGAGAGGTTCCGTGCCACGGCGACCATGTCGGTGTCTTCGTCGAAGACGGTGGGACAGGCGGTGCCAAGCCCCATCAAGTCGTACTTGCGACCGATGTCGAAATCCATTTCGGCTTCGTATTGATCGGTCGACAGGATGCCCATTGAAGCGCCGCCGGCGATGGCGGCCTTGAAGCCTTTGCTACCACGCATGCCGCCGCAGTAATCCTCAACCAAGCACTTCAGCGATACGCCGAGTGGAGCTTCATAAACACCGGGCTTCTCAACGTGGCCCGAGACGCCCATCAATTTGGTGCCGTAGGACGGAGGCCCACCAATGGAGGATTCCACACCAATGCCTTGCCACCACGCCGCACCTTTTTCCATGATGGGGACGGCGGCGGCCAGTGTTTCCACATTGTTGACAATGGTGGGACGCCCAAAAAGGCCTTTGACGGCGGGGAAGGGGGGCTTCAGTCGAGGCCATCCCCGGCGACCTTCAATGGCTTCCAACAGTCCGGTTTCTTCACCACAGATGTAAGCGCCAGCTCCGCGGTGCAGCGTGCATTCAACTTTAAAATCGCATTTGCCGAGGATGCCGCTGCCGCCGAACACGCCCAACTCGTAGGCCTCATCGATGGCTCTTTGCATGGTGATGGCTTGGCTGGGGTATTCCCCACGAATAAAGAAGTACGCGTGGTCCAATTTGCAGGCCCAGCAAGCCATGGCAATGCCTTCCAAGACCAGATGCGGATCAAAGTCCACCAGCAGGCGGTCTTTGAAAGTCCCAGGTTCTGCTTCATCGCAGTTGATGGCCAGATAGCGCGGTTGTCCATCCTCGGGCGGCAAGAAGCTCCACTTCATCCCCGCGGGGAAGCCGGCGCCGCCACGGCCGCGAAGGATCGCATTCTTGACTTCATCAATGATGTCCGATGGTTCCATGTCCAAGCACTTCTCGAGGGCGGAATAGCCGCCACGATCTCGATAGGTCTTGCCCGTGGTGACGGTGCGGTCTTCTGCTTTGCCCCAGGTGTTCTGGAGGGGGCCGCAGCCGGGAATGTTCTTGGTCAGGACAGGTTCGTCAAGAAACATGGTGGTGACTTTCAGCGTTGGTTGCGCTTGGGAGGAAGCTCGATTTCTTCGATGGTGGTTCGCCGAAGGATGGTTCCTTCGCGGATGGAGGTTTCGGTTTGCCGATTGACTTCTAGGCGTTTGGGTGTCGGGCGGGTGGCCGCGGACCAAAGCATGCCAAAAAAGGCACCAACGCCATGCATGCGGGTTGGACTGGTCCGTTTGCTGCTCATTCCAGTTCGTCCACCAGACGTGCCGCTTGGTCAGGGGTCAAAGGCCCAATCAATTCGTCGTTTCGCAGCATGCAAGGTGCTTTTTCACAAGCACCGAGACATTCAAGTGCCAGCAGCGTCACTTTGCCGTCGGGCGTGGTTTCGTGCTCATCAATGCCCAACTTGTTTTTTAGGTGATCGAGCACAGCCGCATGACCGCACGCTTCACAAGCCACGGATTGGCATACGGCCACAACATGTCGACCTACCGGTTCAACGTGGAATTCTTCATAGAACGAAACGGTGTCGAGCACTTCGCCGGGAGTGAGATTCAGAAACTTCGCGACTTCCACCATCGCTTGGTGCGGGATGCAACGTTCGTGGTGTTGCAAGTCATGCAAGATGGGCAACAACGCCCCGCGACGTTCGGGATAGCGCGGAATGAGATCTTTTTCGTACTTCGCTTTGGCCTCATCGCTGAGGTAGGGCTCGGTTCGTTTGGTGATCTCTTGGGTGCGGCTGGGTTTAACAGTCCAGGACATGGCAGTTCCTCAGCGATCCAATTCGGCGGCAATGATGTTCAGTGAACCCAACACAGCCACGAAGTCAGCGAGTTGGTGGCCCTCCAGCATCTTGGCAAAGGCTGAGAAGTTGAATAAGCAGGGAGGGCGAACCGACACGCGCCATGGAGTGCGGTCGCCATCCCCCACCAGGTAGTAGCCGAGTTCACCATTGGGACCTTCAATGGATCCGTAGGCCTCTCCAATTGGTGCATCGAAGCCTCGGTTGTGCATTACCAACTCGAACTGCTGGATGGTGGCCTCAATAGAGCCGTACACCTGGCCTTTTTCGGGAAGGGTGCCTTTGCCTTCGGGGGAGGCATTGACCGAGCCGCCGGGGATGTTGTCGATCAGTTGTTCGATGATGCGAACAGACTGTTTGATCTCTTCAATACGGACCAAGTAGCGGGCGTAGCAGTCGCCAGTCGTGGCGATGGGAACATCAAACTCCACGGCCTTCGCGCCTTGGCCATCCCAATCATCGGCATAGCACAGGTAGGGGCGGTCCTTGCGGAGGTCGCGTCGCACGCCCGAGGCTCGGGCCAAGGGTCCGCTCAATCCCCAGTCGATTGCTTCTTCTTTGGTCATCACACCGACGCCTTGCAATCGGTCGATGAAAATTCGGTTGCGGTTCAGCATGGTTTCCAAGTCCCCAACCGCCTTGGTCAGACGCTTGTGGATGAAGTCTTTGACCATGGTTTTGAACGTCTCTTCGCACGGCAGGTCGTTCTTGAGTCCACCGACACGCGTGTAGTCCGGGTGGAAGCGTTGTCCTGAAACGAAGTCGAGGATGTCATAGACAAACTCGCGTTCGTTGAACCCATAGATGAATGAGGTGATGCCACCCAAGTCGAGTGCGGCCGCGCCCACGCAGAGCAAGTGGTTTTGAATGCGACCCAGCTCACACAAAATCGTGCGAATAGATTTGCAGCGAGGTGTGCAGTCGATGTCGAACAATGATTCCACCGCGGTGTGCCAGGCGATGTCATTGACGATGGGGGAGACGTAGTCCATCCGACTGATCGTGCAGACGTACTGGTTCCAATCGTGATGCTCACCCAACTTCTCAAAGCCCGAGTGCAGGTAGCCAATGTGCGGCGTGGCACGGGAGACGCGTTCGCCATCCAACTCCAACACCACACGGAGCGTGGTGTGGGTGGCGGGGTGCTGGGGCCCCAAGTTGAGTACCCACCGTTCGGGTGCGTCTTTGCGGTCATCCAGATACGAGGTGTCCTCGACGTCAACGTCGAACTCAGTTGCGGGACTTAAAGTGAATGGCATGACATCTTCATTGTAGATGCCAAGTGGCCTAATGCTGCTTTATTAGGCCCGGAAGATGGCACCAAGTCGGCTTCCCAAGATCCGAGAGGCCATAAAGAGGGCCAAAGCGAGCAACAGCATCCCCCAAGCACCCATTGCCGCGGCCACTGAGGGTCCGTCTCCCAACCGCTCCGAAAGGGCTGCGATCGCTTTGGTGACGGGATAGTGGGCTTCACGCTGGGCCAGGACAATGGAGTCGGAGACCTCAAGCATGGCGAAGGAGAAGGCCAGCAGTGCTCCGGCGGCGAGGTTGGCGGTGATCAGGGGCAGGGTGATCAATCGAGTCACGGTAACCCGGTTGGCCCCCAAGCCAAAGGCGGCCTCTTCGAGTTCACCACCAGTTTGCTGCAATCCTGCCGCTGCAGAACGCACCACATAGGGCAGTCGCCGGACCGCATACGCAATCACCAGCAGGGGGATCGGGTTGGGTTCACCGCCCAAGATGTCAAAGAATGGCTCCAGTTGCGGTGTATTGAAGGGCCACCGCAATGACAGGGCGACGAAGCCAAAAGCCATCACCAAGCCGGGGACGGCGAGCGGAAGCATCGACAGGGCATCCAGCACTTGGCGGCCGGGGAGGGTGGTTCGCACGATCAGCCAAGCGATCGCAAAACCAAGGACCACATCAATCATGGTGGCTCCTGCAGCCAAACCCAAGCTGTTGCGGATGGAGGTGCTGGCGGTGGGATGTTGGAGTGCTTCGGTGAGGTTTCCGATCGCCAAACTTTCCGGGAGGATGGATTCGTACCACCCGCCAACTGGTGAGGCGGCGGCCAAGAGCACGCCAATGTGCGGCATCGCGGCGAAGGCGACAAAACCGGCCACCGCGGTGGTCGCCAACATGCCGCCGAGCCCTCGCAAGACTCTTGGTTCGCTGCCGCGGGCTGATTTGGTCCAACCTCCGGGGATTTCACGCCCCAAGATGCGGCGTCCCCCCAGGTACAGCAGCATGCTGATACCCAGCATCACCGAAGCCAGGGCGTAGGGCCTGGGACTGGATGCGACTTCTTTGAGACC
>CALDQF010000365.1 GCA_937911845.1 uncultured Phycisphaera sp.
TGTTGTGATCTGCGAAGCCTGGGGGTTGGATCCGATCTCGAAGATCACCACGTCCAAATCGCCGGGCGGCATCGATGGCACGGACCATCATGTTCCACTGGACGCGATTGGCGAATAGAACAACACCCACACTCAAGGCCAGTAAGGCACAGATCACCACCAGGATTTCTGTTGTGGCGAGTTCCTGTTGTGAAGATCTCCACAACAAGAAGCTGCCGGCAAGAATTTGCAAAATTACGATCAATGCGCCTGACCACCAGTGGATAGAACGATTGTTCATCAGGCGCCGTCAGGACTTTCAGACAGGCGGTATCCCACACCACGTACGGTTTCGATCATTCGGCCAGCTTCACCAAGTTTGCGACGAAGCGCGGTCACGTGCACATCAACGGTACGGCTGGAAAGAATGGTGTTTCCTCCATGCACGGCCGAAATGATTTGGTCGCGGGTTCGAACGAAGCCTGGTCGATCAGCGAGGTATTTCAAAATGCCAAACTCAGTGATGGTGAGGTTGAGTGTTTCGCCTCGCACCGTTACACGGTGGCGTTCCGTGTCAATCGCCAACTCCTCGGCCAAGTTAATCAAGCCTCCAGGCTTCAATTCTGGTTCTCCCGCAGAGGCGCGCCGAAGCACACTCTTGACCCGGGCCACCAAAACCCGAGGGCTGAAGGGCTTCGTGATGTAATCATCGGCTCCAAGTTCAATGCCAGTGACCACATCAGATTCTTCACCCTTGGCGGTCACCATGATGACAGGAAGCTTTTCGGTTTCCTCATTGCGGCGTAACCTCCGGCAGACTTCTAGGCCGTCGAGATCGGGGAGCATCAAATCAAGAAGCACACAGTCAGGCATGCTTCGGGCAATTGCGTCAATGCCGGCTTTCCCGGAGTGCACGATAGAAGTCTGAAATCCGTTGCGATCCATGTGCATGCGAATCAGCTCGGCAATCTCAGGTTCGTCTTCAACAATCAGAATCTTTTGCTTCAGGTTCATGGAATCGATTCCTCACGAGGCTGGACCGAGACAGTAGGACGAAAAAGTGTTGATTTGGTGAAGATTTGGTTCAAAGCCAGCATCCATGGGCATTGTCTTTGTTTGTAGGATTTTTGTGATGTTAAGTCCGCAAAATTCTGTCAAAAACGTCATTTGTTCTGATGCCCTTTCGGGACGAAAAGCGCTGGTGGGTGGCGCGTCCAAAGGTTTGGGGCAGGCCATCGCCCATGCGCTCGCCTCCGCCGGTGCAGGGGTACACGGCCTGTCCCGTGACGAGACGACTTTGTCTGCGGCCATGCAAAATCTACCGGGATCGGGACATCGAGCAACTGCAGTCGATTTTGACCAGAGTGTGGAGCTGGGGAACTTGGTGGGTGATGAGTGTTACGACATCCTGATCCACAACACGGGCGGACCCGCGGCGGGACCGCTGTTCGAAGCGGATCCCGATGATCTGGATACTGCCTTTCGCCGTCATGTTCGTTCGGCCCACGTGCTGATGCAGCAAGTCCTGCCCGGCATGCGGGCCCAAGGCTTTGGACGCATTGTGTTGGTGGTTTCAACCAGTGTGATTACTCCAATCCAAGGCCTCGGGGTCTCCAACACCATCCGCAACGCCATTGCCAACTGGGCTCGAACCCTTGCGGTCGAGTTGGCTGGAGATGGCATCACGGTGAATTGCTTGTTGCCAGGATTCACAGATACCGACCGCTTGACATCATTGATCGAAGGTCGTGCGAATCGACAAGATTGCACCCCTGAACAAGTACGAGACGCGATGATCGCGAGTGTGCCAGCGGGGCGTCTTGGCCATCCTGGCGAATTGGCGGCATTGGCCACGTTCTTGTGTTCCGAAGCCGCGGGCTACGTCAATGGCACAACTATTCCTGTCGACGGGGGACGGGTGGTGGCCGGATGATGGATCTGCACCATTGGATTGATGGCGCATTCGTCCCTGCTTCAAAAGGGGGGTGGATTCCTGTCACCGAACCAGCCACCGGAAAGACCTTTGCCCGCTGCGCGGCGGGAACATCCTCAGACATCGAATGCGCGGTGCAGTCCGCCCGATCCGCCTTTCCCGCGTGGTCGCAAACCACGACAGCCGAACGTGTGGCACTGCTGGAGCGCTTTGCAGCTCTGATTGATGACCACTGCGACGAGTTGGCCATGCTGGAATCACAAGATGGCGGCAAACCGATCGCCCGAGCGCAATCGGTTGAAATTCCACGTGTGGCGGAGAACTTGCGGTTCTTTGCTTCGGCTTTGCGGCACGAGCACAATGACGCCTTCACGAGCGCACCGGATGTTTTGCATTGGACCCATCGTCGTCCACGGGGAGTGGCGGGATGCATTTCGCCTTGGAACCTCCCGTTGTATTTGCTTTCGTGGAAAGTAGCGCCGGCCCTCGCGGCGGGATGCACTGTGGTCGCTAAACCAAGCGAGGTGACGCCAGCCACCGCCACTCGGTTTGCGGAGTTGTCCGGAGAAGCCGGATTTCCTTCAGGCGTCTTGAACATCGTCCACGGCCTGGGCTCCGAGGCGGGCTCTGCGTTGGTGCAGCACCCTGATGTCCCCACAATTTCTTTTACGGGTGGGACCGCCACGGGACGTGACATTGCGGTGTCCTGTGCGAAGCAATTCAAAAGAACTTCATTGGAACTCGGAGGGAAGAACCCATTTGTGGTCTTTGCCGATGCTGATCTTGATCGCGCGGCCAGCGAAGCGGCCCGAGCCGCCTTCAGCAATACCGGCCAGATTTGTCTGTGTGGATCAAGGATCTTGGTGGAATCCTCAGTCTTGCCACAATTCCAAGAGAAGTTGTTGGCGGCTACGGCGGCCATGCGAGTCGGTGACCCCGCTGATACGACCACGCACATTGGTTCGATGGTCTCGGAGCCCCATTACCTCAAGGTAAAGCACGCCATCGAATCCGCACCAGGCACGGTGCTTTGCGGCGGAGGGCGGCCGAGTGATCTTCCGGATCGGTGCCGTGAAGGGTGGTTCCTCGAGCCGACGATTTTGACGGACTTGCCAGAATCTTGTGCGCTCGAGCGGGAAGAAACCTTTGGACCGGTGGCCAGCCTTCGTGCTTTTTCGGATGAATCTGATGCGCTTCGTTTGGCGAATGCCACGCCATACGGATTGGCCGCCAGCGTCTGGACCAAGGACCTTGACCGAGCCCACCGTTTGGCTCAGCGGGTTGAAGCCGGCGTGATCTGGATCAACGCTTGGATGGTTCGTGACCTTCGTACACCATTTGGTGGGGCGAAGCAGTCGGGGCTGGGCCGAGAGGGCGGGATTGAGTCGGTACATTTTTTCCAAGAACCCGCCGGGGTGACGTTGCGTTTGGGAGATCCATCATGAGTGTTGAGTCTGATCGTGCTCCCGAACCCGTGGGGCCTTATCCCCATGCCCGCTGGGCTGGTGATTTCTTGTACGTGTCGGGAGTCGGTCCCCGTCAACGTGGCAGCAGCGTCATCCCAGGCGTGGAGCTGGACGAAGACGGACGCATCATTGCGGCCGACATCAAGGCGCAGTGTGAATCTTGCTTCGCCAACGTGAAAGCGGTGGTCGAGGATGCTGGCGCTGAATGGTCGGATGTTTTCGACGTGTTGTCATTTTTGACCCATATGGATCGAGATTTTTCTGGCTACAACGAGGTGTACGCCAAATGGTTTGCTGGTCCGGATGGTCCCCGTCCCACGCGAACCACGGTGGAAATTGGGGCATTGCCCACGCCCATCGCGGTTGAACTCAAAGTGGTGTGTTACCGGCCGGGTGGGCCAATCAAAACCGCACGAACGGGTGAGGCGTCGTAGCCTGCTAAGGGGAGCGGGAATGCGATCAAATGCCAGAGTCCGGCGGAGACTTCCGCCAACCTCAACTGTTCCAAGATCCAAAGGCCATGCACGCCCGCGCGATGATGCGCGACCAAGTCTTTTGCGTCGGCGGCATCAACACTTGGGGTGTCGACGCCAATCAGTTGCACGCCACGCTCTGCGATCGCATCCATGAATGCGGGGCTCATCGGGCGATACTTCGGGTTGAAAGTGTTGGGGTCAGGATGGGACTGGGTCCGCACCAACAAGCGTGGGGGAAGATCACCTTCGGGCAGGACGGAAGCAGGCACCGGACCATCACCGCGAGCGTCAATCATCAGAGCGGGGCCGTAGCCCAATGAAAGTGGCATGGACTCCACGCCAGCACCATCTTTGATGTAATGGCATGGCCCATCAATATGGGTCCCCAAATGCACCGTGCTGTGCAGCGTCGAAAGAGTGAGGTGATCGCCTTGCCGCATGTCCAGAAGCATCTCCCGTGTTGGCGGAGTGTCGCCCGGAAAAACCGCCACGTCGGGGGTGAGTGGCATGGAGATGTCATGAATCTGGACATTCATCAGAAGCGGTGCCGGATCGCCCAGAGGTCGGGGAAGAAGGGGTGGAAGAGACTCTTCTTGAGGAACTCCACGCCCAGCGAACCGCCCGTACCTTCCTTGGTACCAATGGTGCGTGACACCAGCTGTACATGGCGGTAACGCCACTCCATGAATCCTTCATCCAAGTCAATCATGGTCTCAAACATGCCAATCAGGTCTGGTCGGTCTGTGTACAGCTGGAAGAGCGCTTCCTGAACCCGCTCATCGGGCTGGGAGGGTTGCGTGACGTCGCGCTCGAGAATGTCCTGCGGAACCTCCGCGCCACAGCCCACCAAGAATTGATGAAATGCATCTCGGAGGGTGGGTGCTGCAAGTCGGGCTTTAAGTTGCTCCAAGCCTTCAAGGTGCTCGGGCCAATGTTCCAACATGCCGGGGCGCTTGTAGCCCAAGAAGGTTTCGATCTCTCGAAATTGAACCGACTGGAAGCCACTGCTGGTCTCCAGTCGTTCACGAAAGGAGTTGAACGACCGGGGGGTCATCGTTTCCAAGATGTCGAGTTGGCCAACCAGTGTTTTCAGAATGGTGCGGCAGCGGCCAAGGGTGGCATGAGCGCCCCATTGCGAACCAGTTTGGAAGTCTGATTCCACCTTTTCCAATTCATGCAAGAGCAATTTGAACCACAGCTCATAAACCTGATGTATGACAATGAAAAGCATTTCATCGTGCTCAGGGGGATCGCTGCGGACGTGTTGCAGATCCAGCAACTGGTCCAGTTCGAGGTAGCGCGGGTAAGTCAAATCCGACATGGCATAAGGATCCTACCGGCCCAAGCCGAGACTTTGGAGGCGTCGCAAGAGTTGGTCTTGGCGTTTGCCATGACGCAGCGCGTCGGCGTAGGGCTGATTGGAAAAGGACACTCGGTCATACAGGGGCGTGAACATCTTGGGGATCCATCGTCCCAACTTTCGCTCGAGTGCTTTTCGATTCAAAAACATGGGGTCGCCGACGTGGTCCCGCATCTCCACAAAGTTCATCAAGGCCATTTCTGC
>CALDQF010000366.1 GCA_937911845.1 uncultured Phycisphaera sp.
ATTCTTGACCTTGATTTCATCCTTCAAAGTCGGATTGCGCATGACACGGTTGTACGGCAACAACATGGCAAACAAATAGGTGAGTTCAGAAATCGCCGGAACCTCCGTCTGCAGGAAGATCGCCGTCTTCTCGGGATCGAGTCCCATGGCCAAATAGTCACGCACAATCTGCAACGTGTCCCGGCGGATCTCATCAGGCTTTTCAGTTCGGGTGGTGAACGCGTGCATATTGGCAATCAATACGAAGCATTCGGCTTGGCTTTGCAATTCAACGCGTCGACGAACCGAACCGACCCAGTGGCCAAGGTGGAGTTGTCCGGTCGGAGTATCACCGGTAAGCATTCGACGTTGCGTCATGACGAATCATCCTTCAAAAAGGGGGAAAGGGCCATCATACGGAAGCCGAGATCGAGATCCACGTCAAGACAATGTTGAGAAGATTGAAAAGCACGTGAACCACCACCGCACTCTCAATTCGACCGGTTTGGTCCCGCAAGATCCCCAAACCAAGACCCAGCACAAAGAGGCCAGGTAAACCATCCCATTGCACCGCGCCGAGATGCGCGGCCGCAAAAAGGACCGCGGTCAGGACCACGCCCCATCGAGCGGACCCCAGCAGACGGGACAGGGCCGGCTGCAGGAAACCGCGAAACGCGACCTCTTCCAGCCATGGCACCACCAGCGTGACCATCAGCACAAAAGTCGGCACCACCCAACCCGAACTCTCGATCAACATCGCCAAAGATGCATGGCCAACGGGATCGGACGGTTCACCGGCAACAATCTGACGAATCAGCGATGAAGCCGTGGCCAAACCAACCACCACCAACCACACGGGGAGAAATCGACGAATGCCCAGACGGATGGCCGCTTTGTGCGAAATCCGATGGGGCACAGGCAGAGTGGGGAAAAATCGGGTCACGGTCGCCAGCAGTACCAACTGCAATGGCAAACCGAGCATCAAGCCCAAGGTGTGCACTTCCAATTCGGTGACCGGGTACTCGAACTGAAGCGGAGCCACCACACCTTGACCCAGGAGTCCCAGAAGCATCAAGCCGGCGAATACGAAGAATCCTTCGGCCGGGTATCGATTGGTGGTGCTCGCGCTGTCGGGCAGGGCGTACCATCCAACCGAGCGGCCGTGCAGGACCACGACCGCCGCCGCCCCAATCAGGATGCCATCAAACACTGTCATGACCATCTTGGATGAAATCGTCTCAGAGACCCGCGTTACATTGGAATCGGCCCTCGACCGCGACGCACTCGCGGCCGGAGCCGCTGGGGATATCCCACCCCCCCGATCGTTGATCCAAGCTCTGGATGTCCCAGGCCCCTTCCGCGTCATCGCGGAGTTCAAACGAAAATCTCCTTCTGGAGGGGAAATTCGCCCAGGATCTACCCCTCAAGAGGTGGTCTCGGCCTACGAGACAGCCGGAGCCGCGGCCATTTCCTGCCTGACCAACCAAACCTATTTTGGTGGCACGCTGGAGGATTTGAAGGCCGTGAAGGCCTCGGTTGAGATCCCCGTGCTCCGGAAGGATTTCGTGGTGGACCGCCGACAATTGCTCGAAGCGCGTGGGGCCGGGGCCGATGCAATCTTGTTGATCGCCGAGTGCCTCCCCGGTCAAGCTTTGGACGACCTTGCGGGTGAAGCACTGGCTCTGGGGCTCGATGTCTTGTTGGAAATCCACGACGGTGAAGAGTTGCCTCGGGCTCAGGCTTGGGCAGAACAGCACCCAAGCCATGTCCGCTTGGGCATCAACAACCGCAACCTCCGCACCATGACGACCGACCTCGGACACATTGAGGCCCTGTTGCCACAACTTTTTGACCCAAGCAAAGTGGTCGCCGAGTCTGGTTTGCGAGAACCGGCCGACCTCGCCCGAATGCAACGAGCTGGCATTCGGAATGGGCTGATCGGCGAACACTTGATGCGGCAACCTGAACCCGGGGATGCGCTGCGGGCCTTGCTTTCAGGTTCGTGATTTCCCACCCAAGCGGCCGATGAGAGGAAGCATGCCTCTTGCCCGATTGGAACATCCCAAAGATGGTCGCGCGGACTTGGTCTTGGCCCACCCCGAGCGACGCAATGCCACATCGATTGGCTTGCTGGAAGATGCCATTCGCTTGATTCAAGGTTTGGGCAGTGACCGCAGCGTTTTGGTGATTCGAGGAGAAGGGCCACATTTTTGTGCCGGGAACGACCTCGACGAGGTGCTGGAGAGCACGGACACCTGCTTTCGGCTGCTCCGTTTGCTGTCCCAACTGATGCGCGAGGTTCGGCGTGTGCCGGCCATCACGATTGCGCTGGTTCAGGGCGCCGCAATTGGTGGCGGATTTGGCCTTTTGTGTGCCTGCGACTTTGCCATCGGCACGCCAAATACGAAAGTGGGCTATCCCCCGATTGAACTGGGGCTTTCACCAGCACTCATGACGCCATGGCTGGTGCAAAAAATTGGACCCTCAGCTGCCCGGGCGTTCATGCTTCGGGGGGGCACCACCACGGGCACGGAAGCCGCTCGCTTGGGATTGTTGACCGATCTGGTGGCCGAGGAAGAACTTTCAGAATCCACCGACCGTTTGGCCGATCAACTCCTTGGCGCGGATCCCACTGCGCTGCGAACAACCAAACGGTATTTGAACCATTTCGAGGGTTCCGATCAGGATGTGATCCTCGATCATGCGGCCGACGTATCGGCCACTTTGATGTCCCGCGACGCCACCCAGCATCGTGTTTCCTCCTTCCGCCAACCTCCCAACCCACACTGAGTACGACCACGAATGATCACGACCCTCGCGACCTTGGCCCTCTTGGCCGCCGATGACGACTGGAACTTCAAACTGTCTTTGGGCTTCGACGCCTCTGGAGATGCCCAAACTGTCACCAATTTCCGAGTGGATATCGAAGGTGACCAGAAAACTGAAGAGCACACCTACGAGACTTTGCTTCGTATTCAATACGGCGAAAGCGAAGGCGAACGGATCCGAAACGACGTGGAAGCCCGTTTCCGGGGGGACTGGAAGTGCGGCGAAGAGCGATGGGGCCTGTTCAGTGACACGCGATATCGAATCGATGAATTCCAAAACTTTGACACCCGGCTCACCGAATCCTTGGGCGGGACGTATCAGATCTACGAGAACCAAGGCGAAAAGAAATGGAACCTGGACGCGGTATTCGGGGGCGGATTCCGTCTGGACAGCGGACTGACGGATCCAACCACGGACGAATTTGTGCCTGAAGGCAATATCGGTTTCCGGGGCTCCATGGAACCGTCCGAGCGCCAGACTCTCAAAGGCTCATTGTTCCTGTATCCCGATCTGGATGGACTCGAGAATTACCGAACGTTCACCAACATCGACTGGAACTACATGCTCGACCCAGATCAAGGCTTGTCGCTTCGCATCAATGCCGATCAAGAATACGACACCGCTCGACTGGTCCGCAGCGCTTGGAACGTCAAAGTCATGGTTCAGGTGGAGCTCTAAGAACTCGGCCGGCGTTTGACGCCCGAACCTGGCTTTTCACCTTTGGCGATCGGCTTCGAGGCCCGCGAACGCCCTTTCCGGCGGACGGTTTCGTGGCGGACGCGATGGGATTTTGGTGGCCGGGTGCCCGAAGGCTTCTTGGCGTGAGGCTCGTAGCCATCAACCGCTTCAAGCGGTTCATTGATGTCACACGCCTTGGCCAGTTTTTGCCACAAGTTGCGTTCGGTCGGCATCACCAAGGCCACCGCGGTGCCTCGTCCTCCACCGTGTCCAGCACGACCAGAACGATGCACGTATCCATCTGGTTCCAAAGGAATGTCGTAATGCACCACGGTTTTGACCCGTTCAATGTGCAAACCTCGGGCCGCCACATCGGTCGAGATCAACACCTCCACATGACCTTCGGTGAAATCAAACAACGCCTGTCTCCGGGCCGATTGCGAGCGGTCGCCATGGATGGAATCGCATGCGATCCCAGCTTCTCGAAGTGCTTTGGCGACAAAATCCACCCGGCGGCGGGTGCGGCAAAACACCAACACTCCTTTGCGGCTGGGAAGAATCATCTCCAGCAACAGCGGGATCTTTCGTAATCCAGGAACGAAGATGGGGCGATGTTTCAGATTCGCCGCAGTCGAGCCTTCTGGATCCACTTCGAGCCGGACCGGATCCGCCAAAAATCGTGCCGACAAACGCTCGACCTGCTTGGGCATGGTGGCACTGAAAAAGAGGTGCTGCCGGCCCGCGGGAAGTTCGGACAACAACGATTCGATTTGGGGTAAAAAGCCCATGTCCATCATTCGATCTGCCTCATCGATGGCGGCAACCGAAAGATTGCACCAATCAAAAATGCCCTTTCCACCCAAATCCAAGACGCGACCTGGCGTGGCCACCAAGAGTTCCGCGCCATCAGAGATGGCTTTGGTCTGGGGACCAATAGGTGATTTCCCCACCGCAACGGCGACCGTAAACCTGAGACGCTTGGTAAGCAACGCTGCTTCTTGAGCCACCTGAAAGGCCAGCTCACGTGTCGGCACCAGCACCAGACCCCTCAACCGGGCGGCCCCTTTGGCCAAGGGGTTCTTGGGCTTTCGTCCGTGAAGACGGCCTTTCGGAATCTGTGCTTCTTCCACGATGCGTTGAATCATGGGCACCAGGTAAGCGAACGTCTTGCCCCGACCAGTTTGTGCAATACCGATGACATCTTTTCCGTCAAGTGCTGGCGGAATCGCGGCGGCTTGAATGGGCCTGGGCTCGGTAGCGCCGGCCGCGCCGAGGTTGTTCACCAGAACGGTTTCCACCCCAAGAGCGACGAAGTCTTCAGTGTTGGCATTTTTTCTTGTCATTCGTTGAACATTGTGCGACCAAATTCAGCTTTGGGGCGTAAGGTCAATCCGGAATGCGAAACTTTTCTTCTGAACACGTCCACCAAGCCGCCCAAAAGGGCTTGCCTGTCCGTGCGGGTTGCAAAGCGGTCGCTCTCCCACTGAACAATTCCCACGATGCTCGCCGGTGCCCGAAGGCGTATTCCGCCCTGGTCGCCCTTTGCGTGGTCACCACTCTGGTTTCCATCTGCATTTCCACCCTCATGCTCCATGTCCTTGAGCGAGGGGTCTCCTAGAGCACACGCGAGTTCATCGCACGACTCTTGAAGGCCCCGCAACTCGCGGGGCCTTTTTTCATCCCCCCTTTCTCTTCAAACCCAATAGGAATCCCATCATGACCTTCACCATGCTTGCTAAAAACTCCTCCCCAGCCGTCACTATCTCCCATCACTGCCTCCGACGAGGCCGTGGAGACAGTCCCTCGGGAGGTGCCGCATGAGTCCTGCAGACTTTTTGAACACCTCTGTGTCATTCTCCAGCCCACCTCGGCAACAAGGAAGTCCTCTCGCGGGCATGCTCTCCGCGCTGGCGGCATCCTTAAAGACCACGAACGACAATGTGGTCTTTCAATTGGACCCTTGGGATGATTTGTCTGCGGCCCGCGCCTGGATGAATCTTGCTGGTCCACAAACTTTGGTGTTACCTCGCTCGCAAAGCGATCAAGCGTCGCCGGCGCGGATCCTCGCGGTCACGGGACTCCCCGGTCGAGCTCTTGCCGATGGGGCCATCATCCCCACCCGCGCTATGGATGATTTTGTTCGCGTGGCCGACCTCAAGCAAGTGGTTCTGGTTGACGTCTCGGGCCCTGTCGATGTCTCGGATGTGCTGTTCTTTCGAGTTGTTCTTCAGCGCAATCTTGACTTGTTGTCCGCTGAGCCGAGAGTCCAGCGGGTGCTCCAGCAAATCGGCCCGTCAATCATTCTCGAGGCCCGTAAACGGCAAGACGCTTTGAAATGCATGTCAGACGCTTTGATGCGGTACGCCCAGCGCTTTTTGGGGACCGATGCAGAGATGTCACGTGCTCCCGCGGACATGGTGGATCGCCTGCTCAGCGCCAGCGGCCGGATTCGTATTCGACCGATGGAAACCGAACGGGGCATGACCCATCTGGACATTGGCGTCCAAGTCGAGCCCGATCTTCAAAGTCCCGCTGGTGTCGCGCTTCTCTACGACACCATCACTGGTCAGTGGCACGACCAATAGATCCCCTCCCAAGATCCCCCCTTTGCCATGCCCGACCGACTCCTCGGGCATGAATTCAACCTGGTACTTGAGACCCGCGGGCAAACCTCCACCCCCGCGGGTCTCACCCAGGGATGAACATTTCCCGAAACAAAAAAATTCAGTTGCCAGTCGAAGTTCGCTTTAACGCGAACGACCGTCCCAGTGGGGAGGCCGATGGTCCACAGCTTCGTCCGTACCTTGATTCGACTTGGTCCGTTCGTCAATGGCCTGCAGCGTGCCGTGCAATTCACCCAACTTGGGCTCGATCCGATCGGTCTGAGTGGCCACGCGAGTCAATTCAGTATTGAGTTGATCTTGGGTGTGCTGCAAAAAAGCCAGAGACTCCTCGAGCTGAAGCAATCGAGACTCCAAGCGAGCAACACGTTCGGACAGATCTTTCGAATCCGCCATCAGATCACCGGATCGTGTTTGGGCAGATTGTGGGCTTCCTCGGTGCGAAGCTCGACCAAGGTTTCACCAGGAGCAAGCTGGATTTTTCGAGCTTCTTCCTCATCAACATAATCAGAGTGGCAAGCCGCCTTGGCGTCTTGGTCCTTGGTGTCGCCTTTGCCCTTTTTCTTGGCGGCCAATTTATGGATCTCTTCTGGAGAAAGAACACCACGCTGTTCGAGAATTTTTCGCTGCTCATCATTCAATGCCGCACTGCGTTTGGATCTTTCCCAAGCGTTTTCTTCTGTCTTACCGCTGGCAAATTCTTGGATTTCTTTGGAGATCCGCACGCTGCACCAGTCATGCCCACACATGGCACAGAAGTCGGTGTCAACATCCAAATCCTCGTCGTGATATGCCCGGGCCAAATCTGGATCGAATGACAAGTCAAAGTGCCGCTGCCAATTGAGGGCCGCTCGGGCCTTTGTCAACTCATCGTCATTGTCACGGCTTCCAGGAATACCGAGAGCAATATCAGCCGAGTGGGCAGCAATGCGATAGGCCACACAACCCTGCTTCACATCGTCCCGCTTGGGCAAACCAAGGTGCTCTTTTGGTGTCACGTAACACAACATGGACGCGCCGTGATATGCCGCCATGGTGGCACCAATCGCGCTGGTGATGTGGTCATAACCAGGGAACATGTCGGTGACCAATGGGCCAAGCACGTAGAACGGGGCGCCATGGCACAGTCGACGCTGCAATTTCATATTCCATTCAATTTGATCAACGGGGACGTGGCCTGGACCTTCCACCATGGCCTGCACACCGTGACGCCACGCACGCTCCACAAGATGACCAATGGCCGAAAGTTCACCAATCTGTGCCGCGTCTGAGGCATCTGCCAAGCCGCCCGGTCGTAACCCATCACCAACCGAGAAGGTCACGTCATGTTCACGACAAATTTCGCAGATGTCATCCCAACATTCATTCATGATGTTTTGACGTCCATGGTGAATCATCCACTTGGCCAAAAGTGAGCCACCTCGTGACACAATTCCAATCACCCGATCACGTACCAAAGGAATATGTTCCTGAAGTACACCGGCGTGGATTGTGAAATAGTCAACCCCTTGTTCTGCCTGACTTCTGCAGGTATCCAGAATGATTTCTCGACTGAGATCTTCAATCTTTCGGCCAATGATCATGGAGTAAATCGGAACTGTCCCGATTGGAACCGTGCTTTCACCCAAGATCGCCTCTCGACATGCATCAAGATCACCGCCGGTTGACAAGTCCATCACCGTGTCTGCTGTCCATCGCTCGGCCCACTTCAACTTGTCAATCTCTTCCTCTGTTCCAGAGGAGACTGGAGAAGCGCCCATGTTCGCATTGACTTTGGTGCGGCTTGCACGACCAATTGCCATGGGATCCAACTTTTTAGTGAGGTGGTTGCGGTTGGCGGGAATCACCAAACGCCCAGACGCCACTTCGTCACGAACTTGTTCGGGCGTCAGATGAGGCTCTCGTTCGGAGACCCGGCGCATTTCGGGGGTCACGGTGCCAAGGCGAGCATGTTCCAGTTGTGTGATCGGGACAAAGCCTTCCGGGGCAATCCCACGAATCGGATCCGTTCCGCGGCCATGTCCCAGACAGCCTTCGGGATGAGACTCAATCGACCAGCCATCAGGAAGGAAATCCCAGGCCGTCTTATCCGACGGTTCCGGCATACCTGGGGTGTCCGGACTGGAATAGGTTCGAGGGCCACCCACCTGAGGAGGATTCGCAAAACATCCTGGGGTGGTCCCGGTGGGGACGGTGGCGGGGTCGGTGGCTCCAAGAAGAGGCGGGTTGGTGAGGTCCATGGTGGTCCTTTGACACAAACAGGGGACGAGCCGATGGGACGAAGGGCACGCATCCCTCCGCCGGCACGACCCGGATCAGGTGCAACGGGTTCTTCTCAGCGGAACAAACCGCGCCCCGTGCGTACAGAAGAAGTATAGGGATGAGACGCACCTCGACGATAGATGTCCATGCGCTTTGCCCGATTGGCTGGATTGCTCTTGGTGGGATGTGGAGGGATTGCCCGTGTTGATGGCAGTGACCCCATGTCGCCAAAAGAGCTGGTTGACCCCCTCTTCGAAGCCTTCGCGGAGGATCCTGCCGAATCTTTACCCATCACCGGACCGGTGAACCTGGACGTAGACATCTTCCGTGGAGATGTTTTGGTGCGCCGGGCGGAAGGGCTTGAGTCCCCAAGATTGATCACGACCCGCCGAGCAGATTTTGGTGCCGGCCGATCCGAAGATGGCTTCTTGGCACTCGACGATGTCCAGATCAAGGCCAGAGTCGAATCAGGGCCCGAAGGACCAGTCTTGGTCATCAAGGCGAACAGCGGTCACCCCAATGCCGAGCAGATGCGAACCGACCTCATCATTGAGTTGCCCGAGCCCAGTGGGGTACGCGTTCGTTCCGGGTTCGGCCACATCGAAGTCAGAGGCTGCGTCGGTCCCATCGATGCCCAAACCAACGAAGGCAACGTGTTGGTGCGCTCTCACCGGCCTTTACAAGGTGACGTGGCAGCGATTTCCAACCGCGGCTCGGCGCTGGTGGCCGTACGAGGTGAGACCGAAGCCATGGTGGACTTGGAAGCCATGGGAGGCGAAGCCAGAAGCCGAGTCATGGGAGCAGGCCTCAAAATACTGCCGGGGACCACCGCCAGCCGGTTCAAAGGGGTCATGAACGAAGGCACGTGGATGATCACTGTTCGTGCCACCGAAGCCAACGCAAGCTTCCACGCCATCCCAAACCCAGAATTCACTGCGTTTCACTTTGACACCCCGTGAGCAGTGACCGCGAAGTCTGGGACCACTGGTACCGCAAAGCCCAAGCCCAAGGCTATCGCTCAAGGGCCGCATTCAAACTGACTGACATCGATGACAAGCGAAAAGTCATTCGCAAAGGCGACCGCGTGCTTGATGCTGGCTGCGCTCCAGGGTCTTGGTGCGAAGTCGCCCTGCAAAGAGTTGGACCGGAGGGGGCCGTCGTAGGCATTGACCTCCAGACGGTGGAGTGGCGAGAAGCCCCTCCCAACTTGCGTTTAATTGAAGGTGATTTTCTGCAAGCATCCGCAGAATCGCTGCTCGAAGGGATTGAAAGTCGCCGTCGAGGACCAACTCGGTTTGATGTGGTTCTTTCGGACATGATGGCGTTCACGACGGGCTCGCAAGGCACCGACCACCATGCTTCCGCGAGCATAGTGGAACGACTCTTGGCCACTTTGCCCGCTTTGCTCCGGGAAGGCGGGAATCTGGTGTACAAAATCTTCGAAGGGGAACGGTCGCCAGAGCTGCTTCAAAAAACACGCGACTGCTTTGAAAAGGCCAAGCCCTACAAACCAGCCGCCAGCCGGGGCGATTCCGTCGAAATCTTCGTGGTGGGACACGGCTTCATCCCTGAGGCTGCACCAGCTATGCCACCAGAGCCCAAACGCGGACCACCAGCACCTGGTCCAGGCTGGGGCCGTTGATTCTTGCGCGGCGCGCCATTTGCACCGAAGAACTTTGTCTTTTCTCCTCAAGCCAGCGTGTGAACGTTGGCAATTGTCGGTAGGCTTCCGCGCTCTCCGACTCCTTTCGCAACGGGGTACCGCAGGTGGAGCGGTACCTCGTTCTTTTTTGGGGTGAGGTTCGTCCAAAATGGAGGCAACAACACCCACAAGCCGTGTCTTCACGCCCGTGGAGTTTAGCGCAACGCAGCTTGGGCATGCTCCACCGCCGCGCGGAACATGCGCTGCCCCGTGGTGGTGGATGATGCGGAATGTCGAGTCCAAGAAGGGTGCTGTGAATGCCGAGTCCATCGTTCCGGGTGAGGCATCAACCCCAGCAACAATCCACTTGGATCGCAGATCCCCGCAATGGCATCATCTGAGCCGTTGAAATTGTCCTGGTAGCGCACCGCAATCTGCCGTTCGTCCGCCAAGCGAGACACCGTCTCTCCACGGGCGACGAAGCGGCCTTCACCATGAGCGCTGGGCAATTCGTGCCCGGTCTCACCAGCGAGACCCTGTGTCCAAATACACCGACTTTCAGGGAAATCCACCCCCGTCCATCGGTCTTCGAACCGGCCTGAAACATTCGGGGCGAGGGCAACTTCGGGACGAGATGGAGCCGGTCCGGGAAGCAAGCCGCACTGCACGGCAGTTTGAAATCCGTTGCACGGGGCAATCATTGGGACGCCCCGTTCAAGCAAACCGGACAACACCGGAACAACACGATCACGCATCAGCGCGGCTTTGATTCGGCCCGCCGCAACCGCATCGCCATACGCAAACCCACCGGGAAGGCCCACGAGTTCCGCGCTATCAAGGGTCTCGGGCGCATCCAAGATGCTGTGCAACTGCACCGTTTGGCAAGAGGCCCCCGCGTCTTCAAATGCTTGCGCAAGTTCGAGATCGCAGTTGGTCCCTGAAGTCACAATCACCATGGCTTGCATCAACCGGCCTCCTTACCAATCCAGCGGTGCGAGCCAACGCTGCCGCAGTGCATCCAAACTCTCTTCCAAGCCCAACGCAGACACACGCAGGGCACCGTCTTCGCTGATGCGACCAACCACGGCTTGGGGGGCATCACCCAATGCAGCAACCACGGCACCGACGTGCTCCGGGGCAACCTCCAACAAATACCGAGAAGGGGTTTCTGCAAAGCCAGTCCCCATGGGGTTCTCCATGGCGCCCGGGACAGCATCAAGGTCGAGCTCGATCCCCAAACGACCAGCAAAGCCCATTTCTGCAGCGGCCACAAGAAGACCACCTTCGCTCAAATCATGGGCGGAGCACACGCCACCAGTGCGAATGGCCCGAGCCACAGCCTTGGCATTTTCGGGGCCAGCCTGGAGATCAAGCAGAGGAATCTCTCCCGAGCCGCCAGGCAAAATACCGCCAGCCAGTTCAGTCACATGAGCTCCACCAAGATCTGTGGTGGTGTTTCCCACCAGCATTAACACGTTCCCGGCTGATTTCGCGTCCATGGATGTCACCCAACGCTCTTCTTCGACTGGCGCGAATCCACTGATCAACAGCGTGGGAGGAATGCGAATCACATCACCTTCTTCTGTACGGAACTGATTGTTTAGGGAATCTTTGCCGGAAATAAAAGGCGCGCCGTAGGCCGTGGCCCCGTCGTAACACGCCAGCGAAGCACGGACCAATTCACCCATTCGAACTTCGTCGTCACAGCCTGGCCAACAAAAGTTGTCCAAGATGGCGATCCGCTCCGGATCGGCACCAGTGCAGACCAAATTCCGAACACACTCATCGATCGCCGCCAGACCCATGCGATACGGGTCCGCACACCAAGCGGTGGCCAACCCATTGGCAATCGCCAAACCACGTTCGGAGCCGGGGACCGGACGAACCACGGCGGCATTCCCCGGTCCATCGGCATAGGGACCCACCAGGGGTTTGGCCACCGAGCCCCCCTGTACTTCATGGTCGTACTGCCGGATGATCCAATGTTTGGAGGCCAAGTTTGGATGCCCCACCAATTCGGACAGTAAACCCGCGGCATCGGGTTCGTGGACCAGTGTTACGGGTGAGGGAGGAGTCGCAAAGGTAGCTTCACGCTCCACACGCGGAATGCCGTCGTGCAAGAAGGACATGGGAAGACGGCCGACTTCCACATCGTGGTGACGCAAAATCAGTTCACGATCTTCGGTGCCGAAGACACCAAGGTCGCACCACTCCACATCATGCCGAGTGCAAATCTCAGCGAATGCTTCGATGTTTTCTTCCGGAACCGCCAAGACCATGCGCTCTTGGGCTTCACTGATCCAGATTTCGGTTGGGGTCAAGCCGTCGTATTTAAGCGGAGCCCGTTCCAACTGAACTTCGGCACCAAGCTCTTCACCCATCTCGCCGATGGCACTGGAGAATCCGCCCGCACCACAATCCGTCATGGCACGGAACAAGCATCCCGCGTCGTGGTCCCGCGCTTCCAGCAAAGCGTCGAGGAATTTCTTTTCGACAATGGGGTTTCCAATTTGCACGGCATGACTGAACTCATCCGCATGGGTGTCGGACAATTCCGCCGAAGAGAAAGTTGCCCCGTGGATACCATCTCGTCCAGTGCGGCCGCCAACTGCAACGATGCGGTCACCAGGCTTGGGATCACCATGCACAAAAGCACGAGGCATCACCCCAACCACCCCGCAGAACACGAGCGGGTTTCCGACGTGCCGATCATCAAACCACACCCCACCATTCAACGTGGGGATACCCATGCGGTTGCCGTAGTCACGTACCCCAGCGACCACCTGTTGCAAAATACGGCGTGGCGGCAAGCAGCCGGAAGGCACGTCGGCCAGATCAGGGGCCGCCACGCAGAAAACGTCCGTGGCGGCAATGGGCTTCGCCCCAAGGCCGGTACCAATGACATCGCGGATACAACCGCCGATTCCCGTGGCCGCACCGCCATACGGCTCGATCGCGCTGGGGTGGTTGTGGGTTTCGACTTTGAAGCACACCGCGTGGTCGTCGTCAAAAGCCACTACGCCTGAGTTATCCACAAACACCGAAAGCAACCAATCGGCACCATCGCTGATCATTTGATTTGTGGGTGCCGCCACAAGATTGGCCAAGAGATTTTCGATGGTGTGCGAGCCATCTTCGTTCGGGGTAACACCTTCACGATCGCCCGCGGGCATCTCGCCTTCGTAACGCACTCGACTCTTCAACGTCTTGTGAACGCAGTGCTCGCTCCAAGTTTGGGCCAGGGTCTCCAACTCAATTTCCCGGGGGTTGCGACCAAGCTCTTGGTACCGATCACGAATTTCTCGCATCTCTTCCAACGACAAGAACAAGTGGGCTTCACGCGAAAGCTGCATCAACGCGGTGTCATCAAGACCAATCAGCGCCACTTCGCGAACTTCAAATTCACGGGGAGGCGCTACTCGGAACGCTTCCGGATGGTGTGGCTCGGCGTGAACTTCTTGAACGACTTCATTCGCCAAGGCCCGACGGGCCAAGTCTGCAGCCGCTTCTGGCTCATGGGCGGCAAAGTC
Source organism: uncultured Phycisphaera sp. (assembly GCA_937911845.1). Taxonomy (GTDB): domain Bacteria; phylum Planctomycetota; class Phycisphaerae; order Phycisphaerales; family SM1A02; genus UBA8653. The sequence continues at coordinate 13,542 of CALDQF010000366.1, forward strand.
ATAGCGTGTGCCAGTCCGTACGTTTGGCGAAGAGCCCAACAGTCGCTGCGCGGCAAATTCAACGGCTTCAGCTTCGGGATCAGTGACGCCGGGACGAGGATGCACTTCGATGACCGTCCCCGCGACCGGGGCAACCCCAACCACGGCGTTTTCGGTCACGGGATCGCACAACAATTCTTCAATCAGCCGGTCCAAAGCAGGTTGATCAAGATCCCCTTCCAAGAGATACACCGACGCCACCTCGACTTGCTCGGGGACGAGCAAACCAAGCGCTTCTGCTTCGGACCGCACGTGTCGAGCACGTGGATCTTGATCTGGTTGGAGCGATCGAACTTCAACGCGATGCACTTGGGGCATGGGGGCTCCTCGAAGAATCAAGAATCCTACGAAATCAAACAGATCTTTGGCGCGACGTACACTGGGTCACCATGCAAGAAGTACTGATCTACACCGATGGTGCTTGCTCTGGAAACCCAGGCCCTGGAGGCTGGGCGTGGGTTCGCCTGAAAGGGGAGAGCCAGCAGGAAGCCAGCGGCGCCGCCGCTTCGACCACCAACCAACGGATGGAGCTGGAAGCGGCCGCGGAGGGATTGGAGTCACTGACGGAACCTGCCAACGTGCGCTTGATCTCCGACAGCAAGTACGTGGTCCAAGGGCTGAATGAATGGATGGATGGCTGGATTCGAAACGGTTGGCGCAATGCGTCACGGAAACCCGTGGCCAATCAGGACCTGTGGCAACGCTTACAAACTCAGCGCGAACGGCACCAGCTCATCGCGGAATGGACGCGCGGGCATGCCGGCAATACCCACAATGAACGTTGCGATCAATTGGCCGTGGAAGCTATTGAGCAGCTCCGGGCCCGTGGGGGCACGTGCTGATGTCCTTTCATTTGAGGGTTGCTGGAACCTCACTCGTGACGTTGCTCTGGGGAGGCGCGTTTGGGCAAGACCCTCCAGCCAGTCCACCTGTGACACACCGCATGGAAGGCACCGTGGCGTTTCGACCCCAGGACACCCCCAAGGACCAATTTGTGGTTTTTGGGGCGGGGCACGAAATCCAAACCACCTTGGATATTCCCAAGCCACCTCCCGGAGGCCGTTTGCTGGTGGTGCTGGATGCCATCCCAGTCCTTGGCGAGGACGGGTTGCCGGTGGACAACTGGACTCGCCCCGCCCGAGTTGTGGCTGAGACACCCTCTGGCGATTTGGAACTGATTCGTGCGATGACGGGCTACGGCGCCGGCGGACGCTTTGTCCAAGACATCACACCGTTTGGCCCGGCCCTTGGCCAGCGCTGCAAGCTCAAAGCGGCCCTGGCGGGATATCCCAAAGTGCCCACCTGGTCGCTGCGGGTCCAGTTGGTCACCGAGGAGGAAGGCGCGGGCCACCGAAATCCAGACTTCTGCCAGCCGCTGTGGCTCGAAGAAGTGATGCGTCCCAGCAGCACCATTTCCAAAACCGTCACCATCCCCGATGGGATTCGGGCCCCCCGAATCATTTTGCGTTCCACCGGTCATTCCGCCACCGGATCGGCCTACCACGAGTTTGTGTCGTTGACCCATGTGGTCCGTGTGGATGACCAAGAAGTGGCCCGATTTCGACCCTGGCGGGAAGATGGAGGCACCACAAGGCGGCTGAATCCGTCCGCTGGTCGACCAGATCCAACAAAACCAGGTCTCCTCGCCTCCGATTTGGATCGATCGGGTTGGGTCCCTGGCCAAAAAGTGGAGCCCAGGATCCTCCCCTTGCCTGAATTGACCCCCGGCATCCACACCGTGACCCTCGAACTCCTTGGGACAAGTCTGCAAAGTGACGGAAATCGGCCTGTTGAGGGGTATTGGATGCAATCTGCGGCGGTTGTGGCGGACGATGAAGTCCTTGCCCCATCGCTCGGGACCCGCTAAACTTGGCGACTCGCCCCATGTCGGGGCAGTTCCCGAGATTTTTTATGCCAACCACCAACCAACTCATTCGCCGTCCCCGCGAGCAGCAGTACTCCACTTCCAAGTCACGCGACTTGAAGAACTGTCCGCAGCGTCGAGGTGTCTGCCTCCAAGTGCGGACCGTGACCCCCAAGAAGCCAAACTCCGCACTCCGAAAAGTGTGCCGGGTACGTCTTTCCAACGGCAATGAAGTGACGGCATATATCGGTGGCGAAGGCCACAACTTGCAAGAACACTCCATCGTGTTGGTGCGAGGCGGCCGGGTTCGTGACCTTCCTGGTGTGCGATACCACGTGGTTCGTGGGGCACTCGACACCTTGGGAGTCGATGCCCGACGCAACGGACGCTCCAAGTACGGCGCGAAGAAGCCGAAGACCAAGTAATCAACCCATCTTTATTTCTTTCCCTTCAAACACAAACTGGGGCCAGTAATCGCCACATGCGGCGGTGAACGACTTGAAAAGCAGGCCCGGAGGACTCCAATGGCTGGACGTATTACCAAAAGTGAAGATCAACTTCGTCCCGACCCACGCTACGGCGACAAGGTCGTTTCGAAATTCGTGAACTGCATCATGCTCGGTGGTCGCAAGACCGCGGCCGAAAGCTGTCTCTACGGCGCCTTCGACATGATCGATGGTCGCTTGCAAAAAGACCGCCCAGAAGGCCTCCCTGCGGATGCCATCGGTGTCTTCCACCAAGCCCTTGAAAACGTCAAGCCCAACGTCGAAGTCCGCTCGAAGCGGGTCGGCGGTGCGAACTACCAAGTTCCCGTCCCGGTGACCCAACGCCGACGTCAATCCTTGGCTTTCCGTTGGCTCATTCAAGCAGCCCGCTCCGAGAAGGGTCGTCCCATGGCCCAACGACTCGCCAAAGAGTTCTGGGATGCCGCCCGCAATGAAGGCAAGGCCGTCAGCGTGCGTGAGCAGACCCACCGAATGGCCGAAGCCAACCGAGCGTTCGCCCACTTTGCCCGCTAAACGGGAAAGTGCTCCAAGCGAACGTCATCTTGAACTCCTCCCGGGACGCCTTTGGCGTCCCGGGCTTTGTTTCACGCCCCCATCGCTTAGGCTCCTGACCATGACCGTGCATCGGTACCACCGCCAAACACTGCTCGAGGGCATTGGAAGTGAAGGCCAAGAACGACTCCGGGCCGCTTCGGTGCTGGTCGCTGGGGTGGGCGCATTGGGCTGTGCAGTGGCCGATCATTTGGTCCGTGCCGGCATCGGTCATCTTCGCCTGATCGACCGAGATCTCGTAGAACCAACCAACCTCCAACGGCAATGCTTGTTTGCCGAAGATGATCTGGGATCGCCCAAAGCCGCCGCCGCTGCAAATCGGCTCCAAGCGATCAATCACGAAGTGCAATTGGAGGCCGTAGTGGATGACCTTCGTCCCACGGTGGCCAACGACATGGTTGACGGCTGCGATGGCATTGCGGATGGACTTGACAACTTTGCCACGCGATTTCTGCTGAATGACTTGTCAGTGAAGTATGGCCTGCCTTACGCCTACGGCGGTGCGGTTGGGTACGAAGGTACCGCCGCATTCTTAAGGCCTTCGCCCCATCACCGCAAGCATCTGATCACACGAGAAATCTTGGAACAAGAATCCGGGCCATGCCTTCGCTGCCTGGTGCCCGAGGCGCCACCAGCCCATCACACACCAACCTGTGAAACCGCTGGAGTATTGGCCCCAGTCATCGCCGTGGTGGCCGGTCTCCAGGCCGCAGCGTTGATTCAATATCTCGCACGGAGCGAACATCCCCTTCCCCATGTCCTCACCCGATTTGATGCCCGTGCGATGCGTATGCATCAACTCGACATCAGTGGGTCCAGACGTGAAGACTGTTCCACCTGCATCCAAGGTCAATTTGACGCGCTCCAGAACACCAACGACAACCAGGCAACCACCATTTGCGGGCGAGAGTTGATCCAGTTGCTTCCGCCTGAACCCAAGCCAACCGATTTGGACGCGTTGCACCAACGGCTCTCGTCGCATGGGTTGTTTGAACGCCAGACGTTTCTCCTCCGCGGCACACTCGAAGAAGAATTTGATGAAGAGGGAAAGCCGATCGGGCTGACCGTCTTCTCAGACGGAAGGGTGTTCGTACATGGCACACTCGCCCCCACCCGCGCCAGAGCCATCAACAACCGTTGGCTGGGCGGGTAGAGGTCCAGAAGGGGAAAGCGGTGACGATCGAACTCAGCCGATCAGTTGCCCGAAGCGGCAAACCCGAAATACGCAGCGGCGCCGATGCCAAGCCAAACCAGCCCTTTGACCAAGAAGAACACGAAACCAGCAGCCATGAAGCGGCGGAACAGTGACGGTTGGACGGCACAGCGTGACATGAGTCAAATATTAGCCGATTGAACGATCTCCTTTCCTTTTGGCTCGTAGAATTATCCGTCTCCGAGGAGGAATCGTCTATGCGACGCCAGATCACCGCCGTTCTTTTTAGCCTGTTTACGCTCTCCGGGGCTCACGGGCAAGCCAGCTTCGGAACAGCCCCAGAGCCCATTACTGGAGCCATGCTTGAGAGGTGGTTTTCGGAACTCGATCTCAGCCAACCCCAACGTCAAGCGGTTGATCAATTGCACGCAACCTACCTTCAGAACTTTGCTGAAATCCGAGAAGATGAAATCGAAGACGTCGTATCGAGAGGTGGCGTTTTTGGCGCGATCTTTGGCGGTGGCGACATTGCAGCGGTGTTTCGGGAAATTGATCAACTCATCGATGAAGTAAAAGACGTCGACGAAATCTTTTTAGACCAAATCGAACCCATCCTGACGCCCAACCAAATGTTCATCCTCGAACGACTGGACGCTCGACGTGATCGAGTCCGAAGATCTGGGGGACCACTTTCGCTTTTAGGCCGTGCGAACCCTGCTGGCCTGTCTGACCTTTCGGCTCTTATCCCATTGGAACGCATGGCTGACCCAGCTTTAAGCACTATTCTGAATGAATACGAAACAGAACTCGCAGACAGATTTGAACGGCTGGAGCGCTCGGCTAAAAATGCCTTCAACACTTTTGCCGAGACCATGGCAGATCTTCGAGAATCTTCAGATGACCGCAGGGCTATTTTCCAAGAGATGCAAAACATCATGGCAGATGCGTCTTTACCCGTTATTCGCGAAGCAACTTCAGTGTCTCGACTCCACCGAGAAACATTGCCCCAACTGGAAGCCGCACTGGGTCAAGAAGCCGGCGATGATCTCCGTGCCAACTGGCTGGACACTTGCTACAGCGAAGTCGGTCGCGAAGAAAATCGGGTTCGCCGGCGATTCCTCTCGGCTTTGCAACTCTCAGATCTTGATGGTGAAACCAAGAGTTTGGTGGAAGCGACTTGGGCAGACTGGCGTCAGAAGTTGCGGTCCGTAGCCAAACCAATGTTGGACGCGGTAGACGCTACCCGAGCTGAAGCATCACTCATCAGCTTTGGTCGGGGTAGAGGAGGCGGAATCCCTGACACACTGGAGGATCAACAAGAAAACATCGCAGAACGAGCCATTGATGAGTTGGTCATGTTGATTGGAGAGTCTCGGTATGAAAAGCTCAATGATCGAAATAAGTCTGCTGACGGTCGCCGCCGTAGAGATCCACGGATGCAATCCCCTCAGGCCAAGTCGACTTTACAAGTCAAATCCGGCCCCACCCCAACCAGCATGTTGTTTGAAATGGCAATCCCTGCTGAAGGTCCAGATGGTTTTTTGGCCGGACCCCTCTCACTGACTGCCCTTTTGGACGGGATTACGTTTGTACGTCCTTCAGCTGACGAAAGTCTTTTCAGCACCGTCAGAACTTTCCACGAGTCGTACCAACTCGACTGGAGTGCTGAAGTTACTGAGGAACTTAAACAAATCATTGAAACAAGAGCAACCCAATGGAATTGGGACCGGGAGAGTGGCCTCGAAGGCCCTACCAATTCAGAAATTGGAGATCTCTCAACGGCCCGACGTGCCCTCGCCGAGACCCAAGCCCGCCTTGACAATGATTTGTTTGAGTTGCTCAATGCGGTCGTTGTGGAATCGGATGAAGAGCGGTCTCGGTTGAACGTCCTCAAAGGCGTTCGCAATCGGCAAAGACTTGCTGCCCGAGGCTTGGCTGCGTCGGGTACGGACCGCATTTTGTCAGGTTTGAACCTTCCTCGAACCAACCCATCTGATGCCATCGCCATGCTGATTGTCCGACAACCAAAATTAGCGGCCATCGCAGAATCAAACTTTGGAGAGTCGCTTACCAGCACTTTTCAGATGCGTTGGGAAGCAAAGCTCGAAGCGGTCGATGCAGGACAAAGGGCTATCGCAAAAGTTCTCGCGGAAAGCGGAGACCCTGCCGATCGCCGGCTCTGGGGGGAAATCGGAACAGCTTTGAATGAAGTGTCTCAAACCAAAGTCAGCGATCTTCGAGAGTATGACGAAGATGTTCGGGATCAGAATGACCAAGTGATCCGGGCGGCAACCAAGTCTATGGCACCAGAAATGGCCGAAAGTCTTCGCCGTGACCTCGCAAAATTAACAAGGCCTGAAGTATGGATTGACAAAGAGTCTCCCGAAGCAGCGCTGCTTCGGGCCTCCTCTTTAGAGGACCTTACCCCCGGAGTTCGCGAACAAATTGCTGATCTCTTGGAGTTATGGCGCGAAATCTGGAACCCAACCTCTCTGGAAATGTCAAAAATGATGGATCGACATGAAACAGAAGAGCCCGTTGATGGACGACCGAGTTGGGTCAATCGTATGGAGCAACAACGCGAGCTTGATGCCATACGGTTCCGGCGTACTGAAGCCAACCAGCGGGCCCTCCGTGGTCTGCGTGACCCGTTGAATCCAATGCAACTTTCAGAAGTTGGGGTCTTGGTGTCGGAAGGCTAAGCGTTCCTTCGTACCATGGACATATGAGTACGGCCGAACAAGCTCCACGCCCCAGCCTTCGCAACTTCCGGCGACGGCAACCTGACGAAGCGCCATTTGCGTGCCTGACGGCATTTGACGCGTTGACTGCAGGTCACCTCGCTGCCGCCCTCCACCGGGCCGCCCCTC
>CALDQF010000367.1 GCA_937911845.1 uncultured Phycisphaera sp.
TCAGCGTTCGTTGGATTGTTTGCATTTGGAACAATGGAGCCAGAATCCAATTCAGTCGGGGTGGGGCCAAGACCGAGAGGATCACCGTCCGAAGCGAGCGGTGCACTCGGCGTTCCCTTCTGGGGAGGATCCAAAGGGCTCCTCGATGGATCAGGAGTGGTGGTCAAACCTGATCCACGGGCCTCACCGGTTGGAGCAGGCGAAGGAGCCACCGGTCGCTTGAAATCGAATTGCGATTCCCAAGAAGAGTCGGTGACCTGATCACTCGGGGGATCCAAGGGCGCCGATTCGGATTGAATGTCGCCCTCCGCTTGGGTGGACCGGGGGGGATTGATAACAAGGTAGTACCCCACCACTCCAGCCACCAGCACGGTGATCACGATGGGGGCGAAAGTGTTGTTGGATCGATTCTTTCTGGCCATCCCAGAACCTCCTGCAGATGAACGAAGCATACCCACCCATCGACGGGAGATCGTGGTAAACCGCAAGTCTGGGACGAAGGGTGGAGAAACTCTCAGGCTGAAACGGGTTCCGAACCGCCAGTTGGGGCTGGATCCTGACGTGTCCCGTCATTTGTCCACGTCAAAGGTGCCGCAATCGCGATCGAGGAATACGTACCCACCACCAGGCCCGCCAGCAAGGTGAAGCAGAAGGCACGCATGCCAGATCCACCTTCCAAGAACAGGATCAGCACCGAGAACAGGGTCGTTCCGGAGGTGAGCAGGGTCCGGCTCAAAGTCTGATTGATGGAAGCATTGATGATTTTCGGCGTGGCCATGCGACGTCGACCACGATTCTCACGAATACGGTCGAGGATCACGATGGTGTCGTTCAACGAATACCCAATGATGGTCAACAAGCCGGCCACAACACCGAGGTCAATGCGATAAGGACCGAGCAGACCACCGTCACCAGTGGCCAAGACGCCGGTGACCGCGAGCGCCCCCAAAGTCAGGGAGACGTCGTGCACCAGGGCCAGCACCGCCCCAAAGGAGTAGCGCAACGAGCCAAAGCGAATCCAGATGTAGACCAAGATGCCTAGGAACGAGAAGAAGACCGCCACGTAGGCGTTGGCCTTCAAAGTTGCGGCTATCGAGCTGGAGAACGATGCGACTTCGGACAAGCTGGGCGGCTGCCGCAAGGCTTGACCAATCAAGTTCCATTCCACGTCTGCCATATCCCGCTGCCAAAGCTCAGGGTCAACTTCGTTGTAGTTGCGGAATTCATCACGCACCAGAACGGCCACCGAACTCCAGCCCTCCGGGCCACCTTCGATGCCAATGACACGAATTTGTCGGCTGCTCGCTTCGCGGAAATCCGGCTGCGATCGCATGCGTGCCACGCGTCGTTCAATGTCATCGGCGGTCAGCGCTGGTGACAAATCTTCCAAAAGCACCGCCGCGCCTCCGAGCATGTCGGTGGTGCGATCACGAATTTCGGCCCGCCCCAGAACACCACCCAACGTAGGGCGAGTGACCGCCATCACGCGGCCTCCGGGGTTCTGGTCGTCCATTCCGGCAAACGTCACAGGAGGGTCGATGTCGAGGCGATCACTGAATCGATCCACCAACGTGTCCACCACCACTTGGGCGATGGCAACATCAACAGGTAACTCAGCGGGCGTGGCCACTTTCACTTGGAAACGACTGGCCGTGGTGTTGCCCTCGGCGTCGGTGGCGGTCTCCCCAACGGTGACCACGGCCGCCGATCCAAGCTGGGACAAGATCAATGCACGCTGGCCGTCTTCGTTCAGAGGATCAAGATCGGCCGTGGAAGTCTCAGTGCCCAACGCACGAATTTCTTGTTCAACCTCAGCCCGGGCCAGCATCAAGCGGCCCTCACCTTCAGGCTTGGTCTCCATCACGACGCTGACCCCACCGCGGAATTCTGTGTCGAGCAGATCAGCGCCACGCATGCTGACCAACAGCAAACTGGCGGCGACCAAGCCCGCAGAGAAGAGCCGCATGGGCCACCGCAGTGCCATGAAGTCAATGTTTGGATGCAACGCTTTGCCCAAAGAGGGAATCATGATGGGCAGCATGGACAGCCGCTTCGATCCCATAACGTCGGTGTAGAGCAAGAAGCACTGGCGGGTGATGAACAGCGCCGAGAAGAGCGTGGCCAAAATGCCCACCGTCAACGTCACGGCGAAGCCCTTCACTTCTGCGGTCGCGGTCAAGTACAGGGCACCACACACAATGAGGTTGGTGATGTTGCCGTCAAGAATGGTGGACAACGCTTTGGCGTAGCCGTTCTTCACGGCCTGCCGCAAGACAACATCCCCGAGGGCCAACTCTTCACGAATTCGTTCAAAGATCAGAACATTCGCATCCACCGCCATACCCACGGTGAGCACAATTCCGGCCAAACCGGGCAGGGTGAATGTTGCATCGACGCCCATCAACACCCCGAAGATGACCAAGCCGTTGGCCAAAAGGGCAAGGTCGGCGATCAGACCCGCTTGGAAATACCACAAGCCCATGAAAATGGCCACCACCACCAAGGCAAACAGGAAGGCTTGGGTACCGCGCTCCAAGTTGTCGGCACCAATCGATGGTCCAAGCACACTTTCCGAGATGGGCTCGGAGGACAACTGGGCGGACAATGAACCCGCTCCAAGTACCTTGCGGAGGTACGCAATCTCTTCGGCACCAAAATTACCGGTGATTTGACCGTTGCCAGAGATCTGACTTTGAATGGTTGGAGCGGAATAGACCTCACTGTCCAACACAATGGCCATGTTGCGGCCCTTGTTGGCACCGGTCAGCTGACCCATGCGAAGAGCACCTG
>CALDQF010000368.1 GCA_937911845.1 uncultured Phycisphaera sp.
CCCCAGAGCAGGTTGACCGATTTATTGACCAGTACTTGACCCCAATTCGAGACCGATATGCGCCACAAATCGGAAAGTGCGTGTCAGATCTCGCCATTTAATCAAAAAAATGCCTATATTGGGCCAAAAAGACTGTTTCTACCCGGCAAAGCTCCATGCCATGCGGCACAATGATTGACACAGTGGGCCCTGACGGCCCCCAAAAGGAGAACCACTATGGAGTCCTACGACAACCTTCGACGTCTTGTGGAATCGGTTGATGAAGATATCAACAAGGCCAAGGGTGGCAACAAAGCCGCTGGCACCCGTGTTCGCAAAGTCATGCAGGAAATCAAAGCTGCCGCCCAAGAGATTCGGGCGCAAATGCTTGAAATTCGTTCCGAAGACAACTGATCTTTGATCCACCTTCCTCGGAAGGCGAATAAACGTTTGGAAGGCCGCCCTATGGGCGGCCTTCTTGCTTTCGGTACGGTACGCCCAATATGGCACTTGAACCTGTCCTACCGCTCGATCGCATCGACCCCAACACCTGTCTTCATGACGCCACGGCCATTGATGCCATGATTCCGCACCGTGGACCCATCCGCCAAGTGGACCGCATTGTTTTTGCGGAGACGCCGCTGATGATTGCCGGCGTGAAAGAGGTTCGGGACGACGAGTTCTGGTGCGACGGACACATCCCTGGCCGCCCCGTGATGCCAGGCGTGCTCCAGCTCGAAGCCGGCGCCCAACTGGCTTCCATTCTGGACACGCTGTGCCACGGGCCGGATCGCTTCATGGGCTTGGTGCGGATTGATGAAGCTTCCTTCCGGGGCTCGGTCCAGCCGGGAGATCAACTCCTCTTGCTTGGCTATCGACTCAAGCCTGCACACAAAAGACGATTTGTGTGCCACTGCCAAGGTCTGGTCGAGGGCAATATCGTCTTTGACGCGCAAATCACCGGGTTCACGATGTAAAACAGTCCCATGACTTTGCTCCCCTTCCGTTGCCATCCCTTACTTAAGTCCCGGGTCTGGGGTGGGGAACAACTTTTGAAGTGGAACAAATCGCTTCCGGGTGGGAACACCAACCGCTGGGGAGAGTCTTGGGAGCTCGCCGACCTGCCCGAAGATATTCCTGATGGTCGCAGCATCATCCAAGACGGCCCCCTCGCCGGTCAGAACTTCCACGACGCGATGGTGCAACACACGCCCGTGCTGATGGGCGACTTGCCCCGGAGTCCTCATGGCGGCTTTCCTTTGTTGGTGAAGCTTCTCGATGCGCAACGCAACCTGTCGGTTCAGGTGCATCCCACCGCCGAATATGCCGCGGCCCATCCCGGCGCGTACAAAAAAGACGAAGCCTGGCTGATCCTTGATGCAAAGCCCGACAGCATCCTCTACACCGGTTTGGCCGAAGGCGTCACACCCGCTGAACTGCATGCTGCGACCCAACGTGGACAAGACTTAGAGGCACTCATGCACGCGGTGCCCGCAATCCCTGGCGAGTGCCATGTGCTGCCCAGTGGCACCTGTCATGCTCTGGGAGCTGGGATCTTGGTGGCCGAGTTCCAAACCCCCAGCGATACGACCTACCGCATCTGGGATTGGGGCCGTGAAGGTCGCGAGATGCACCTTGATCAAGCATTGGCATGTATGTCTCCGGGCCGCGCTGCACCGCCCTGCACCACCCCAGCGCATGCGGATGGTCTTGAAATCAACATCGTGGCCACTACCCCTGCTTTTGTGCTTCGGACGCTCCGGACTTCAGATCAACGCCTCATGCAGTCTCCACCCTCGGATCGGCCGGAAATCTGGATGATCCTCGAGGGCGAAATGCAATGCGAAACCATGCATTGGACGAAGGGCGACACGATCTTCTTCCCGGCCCAACGCGATGTGGCCATCGAAGTGGCCGCCGGATCCCGTTGGGTGCACTGTCACCTTCCAATTGAACAAGAACGTCTTGCCTGAGGGAATACCAGGCCCCAGGACCCCGTCTTCAGAGCATGATGCTCATGCTGCTCGAAGACCACTCTCAGAAGCCAAGCTTCGCCAAATCATGCTGGACCATGGCCCACGACTTTTGGCGTTGGCCCGGGGGGTCGTGCGTGACACCCACTTGGCGGAAGATATTGTCCAGGAAAGCTTCGTGAAACTGTGGCGTCAACCGCCGGAAGTCGAGGCGGCAACGGCCTCATGGCTGCGCACCACGGTGGTGCGGGCATCAATCGATCGGATTCGAAAACGCCAAGCAGCGCCAAGTGAAACCCTCAACCCCTCGGCCCCAGAATCACCTCCGATTGCTGATGCACAAGAACAAGCAAGGCGGATCGAACAGGCTATGGATCGCTTGGACCCTGAAAAGCGCGCAGTGCTCTTGCTGAGAGCTCGAGATCAACTTCCGTACGAGGCCATCGCCGCCGCCTTGGATATACCCGTTGGCACAGTGATGAGTCGACTGGCCCGGGCGCGAAAAGCGCTCCTGCATGAATTGGCTCAAACCGAAAACGACGCACCAAGAAGCCCCATTCCCTTTTCCCGGAGAACCAACCCATGATGGACTGCGTGACCTTTGCTTCTCACCGCGATGCCTTCCTCGACGGGCGACTTACCGAGGAAGAATCCCGCCTCGTCGAAAGGCACCTGGCCGAGTGCCCCATCTGCCAGGCGGCCATTGATCATCTGCTTGCGGCTGAAGCGCACCTGCGCGATGAACCCGATCCGGAGTGGACCGAACAACTTTCCCAATCCGTGCTGGAGCAAACCACCGCGCCCCTGGCCCGATATGTTTGGTCTTGGCAACTGGCCACCGCTGCAGGTTGGATCTTGGCCATTGGCCTAGGCATCATGCTGTTGCGTCCCACCCAATCTCCAACTCCAAGGGCTCAAACTGTGGGGTACTACCAGCCGGCACCTTGGATGAAGTCCACGCTTGGCCCCCGCCGTGAGATCGAAGAGGCACCCCCAGAAGTACGGTTGTTGCGGCAACTTCAAACACGGCAACCCCCTTCTCCTGGTCTCCTTGAAGCGATTGCCAGCAAGCGACAAAAAGCTTTTGGCGAAGAGCGGATGGTGCTTCTGAAAGCAGAAGCTGCTTGTGCGCACCTTCTTCAACCCACGCCCCAAGACTTTCAGGTGCTGTTTCCTAAACTGGAATCACAACTAAAAGCATTGATCACGCCATCGCAACTTCCGGACGCTTGAAGGCTGCAAACGTCCGAGAATCACGGACTACCCCCGCCTGCCATCGTGCTCGTACCATGCATCCTGTGAATTCAATCAACGGACTGCCACCGATCCTTCCGCCCGCTTCGTCTGC
>CALDQF010000369.1 GCA_937911845.1 uncultured Phycisphaera sp.
CAACTGAATGAGGCGGTGGCCGCCGAATCAGAGCGATCTGATTTGATCATCACCAGTGCTTGCATCTTTGGCCAGAAACCCCCCAAAACTCTGTCTGAAGCGGTGGTGGAACGTTGTCAACCCGACACGGTCATTGTGGACCTCAACGCGGACATTGGCGGCAACTGCGAACTGACGGTCCCCGGAGAAACAGTCGTGACCAACAATCGCATCCACATTGTGGGAGAAGAACACCTCGCTCGGCGGATTCCCCAAACCGCCAGTGCGTTCTTTTCCAACAACGTCACTGATCTGCTTTCGTCGCTGTCAGAAGATGGCAAGCTGAACTTGTCCGAGGACAACCCCATCCTGACCGGTTCACCCGAAGGCGATCCGATGCACGTACCGGACATGGGCGGCGTGCTGGTCTGCCACGACAAGAACGTGCAACGCCACCACACCCGACTCCAAGGTCTTTTGCCATGATCGATCCTTCATTGTTTCTCCTGAACCTCACACTTTTTGTGCTGGCCATCTTTTTGGGGGTGGAGCTGATCAATAAGGTGCCCGCCACCTTGCACACCCCCTTAATGAGTGGGGCCAACGCGGTTTCGGGCATCAGCGTGATTGGCGCTTTGTTTGGCACCCAAATCGTAATGCAAGACGGTGGACGCTCGGTCGCGAGTCTGCTCGCCGGGCTCGCGCTCATGCTGGCCATGGCCAACGTTGTGGGCGGGTTCGCGGTGACCCATCGCATGCTCAACATGTTCAAGAAGAAGAGCTAGGGAGAAGCATTGATGTGGATTCCCTTCGGATACTTGATCGCCGCGGTGCTCTTTATCTTGGGCTTGAAGAAGCTCAGCCACCCCCGCACCGCCCCGCTGGGCAACCGCCTGTCTTCTCTGGGCATGGCGGTGGCCATCGGCACGGCCCTGGTGCAAATGGAATTTGGGTCGGACCCCATCACCAATTGGAACATGATTCTGCTGCCCATGGGTGCGGGCGCGCTGATTGGTCTGGTGCTCGCGTGCAAAGCCAAGACCACCTCCATGCCCGAGTTGGTGGCCTTGTTCAATGGTTTTGGCGGCGCGGCTTCCGCCTTGGTCGCGTCGGCTGAATGCTGGAAATTCGTAGAAGCCTCCGAACTCGCGCTTCCCGATCCGTTCACCAAAACTATTGCGTTCGGAGCCGCCGGATTCTCGGCCATCATCGGGTGGTGCACTCTTACGGGCTCACTCCTGGCGGTATTGAAGTTGCTGGGTGGCGTTTCCCTCTTTGGAAAATGGTTCGCCGCGCCAACGTGGGGACCATCTTGGCTGAACGTGGTCAAGGTGCTCTTGGCTGTATTGGTCGTGGTGTTGACCGTAGCCCTAGTGAATGACCCGCGCGACGCGCGTTGGCCCATCTTGCTGTTGGCGTCATCCAGCGTGTTTGGCGTGCTGTTGGTGCTGCCCATTGGCGGGGCCGACATGCCGGTGGTGGTTTCGCTGCTGAATTCGTTATCAGGGATCGCCGACGCCTTCACTGGCTTCATCATCAACAATCCCCTGCTCTTGGTGGCC
>CALDQF010000370.1 GCA_937911845.1 uncultured Phycisphaera sp.
CGATATTCAGGCGATCCCGTTTGCCCTAGCCGATCTCGATGGCCTCTCGCCAAGTGAAATTGCCCACGCCCGAGCTCAAGCCTCTTGGCGTGTCCGAGAGCGGTCCAAGGAACTTGGGTCGATCTGGGCGGGGGAACCAATGCCCGCCGGTTTGGTGGATGCGATGCATGCCGTGGAAGTTGCCTTGGAACGATCGCAATTTGCGGGGGTGGTCGAGCTGGTGTGGGATGGGGACGGCTGGCTTGAAGTGCCGATGGTCGAACTCGATGCGCCCCAAGGGACCGTGGGTCTGACCCATCCGGGAACCCTACTTGCTCCGGGGACCCCGCTGGCCTGGTGGGCCCAGTCGGAACCACCGTCTTGGTTGGAGGTCCTTCCCATCGACCAATGCCAACGCACCCATCCTGGCGTGCCTCATCAGGTCTACCGGCAACTGAGTGATCAGGGCCGCTACGAATCTGATCATGTGCAGTCGGTCCTTGATGAACCAGTGCCCGGCATGCCGTTGATCGTCCCGGTCTCAGAAGAGGGCGAGCCTGCGGGACATTTTCTGATGGATGCCAGAGATTGGGCCCAACGGCAACGCGACGCCGGCGTCCCCGGCTAAAAGAGTGAAGCTTCCCGTCCAGCGCGAAATGGACCGGCGGTTTCATTCCGTGGGGCAATGTGCAAGCTGGCCAACAGATGGGGCAACCGTTCGCGCCACAGATTCTCAATGGCATGGGGGTGGTTGCATTCGGCCGACAGGTGCAACAACACAATGGCATTGGGGCTTCGAATCTTGCTGATCGCTTGCACGGCCTCCACACATTGTTGGTTGGAGAGGTGACCGTGGCTGCCCGCGATGCGGTCAATCAAAAATGCCGGTCGACCGGACGAGGCCAAGAGTTCGGGGCAGTGGTTGGACTCGATGGCCAACACATCGGCTCCTCCGGCGAGGGTCAAAAAGGCTTTGGGGACGTTGCCCAAATCAGTGGCCAACGCAAATTTCAGGTCCCGGTGTTCGACCACAAATGCGCAGCACACGTGTTCGTCGTGCGGCACCCGAACAGTTTGGAGCTTGGTTTCGGACGAAAGATCTAGGGTGCCCTCATGGAATCGCATCAGATTCCCGGGGATCTCGACTTGGCCTGCTTCTTTCTGTTGACCGCGTTCCAAGATGGTGGGCACTTGGTGGGCGGCAAGGGTTTTGGGAATATTGAGATGGACGTGATCGCGATCGAAATGGGAGAAGAAAACGCCGGTCAGATCGGGCCAACCGAGATGAAGATCCGCCAAACAGTTCGTCAGTCGCCGGGGAGAAATCCCCGCATCAAGCAGGTAGCGGTCGACGCCGCCGTCGGTCCGGTCAAGTTCAAGCAGGCTCGCGTTGCCCGAAGAGCCGCTGGCCAAAGTACGGAAGGTGATCACAGCCCGGGAGCGTATCCTGCAACTCCATGGCCGACGACTGGACGCTAGAAACGATCGATTTGGGGCGGGTGCGGTACCGCGCGGCGGATGCCCTGCAACGGAAGCACCATGCCGAAGTGGTGGCCGGTAGGGACCAGTCCCCAGCGCCCCAGCGACTGCTGTTGTTGGAGCATGATCCCGCGGTGATCACCGTGTCCAAGCGGGCGGGGGCGGACACCAACCTGCTGGCTTCACCTGAACATCTGGCATCGATTGGGGTGGACCTTGAACGCACTGATCGTGGGGGGGATGTCACTTGGCACGGTCCCGGACAACTGGTGGCGTGGCCAATTGTTGATCTGAATCGATTTGGTCTGGGCTTGCACGCCTGGATGCGCTTGATGGAGCAAGCCGTCATCGACACGCTGGCTGAATTTGGGATTGAAGGCTTCCGTGACGATGAGGCCACCGGGGTGTGGGTCAAAGATGACAGAGACCCAAGAGGGGCCAAGATTTGTGCGATGGGGGTTCGGGTCTCCAAGTGGGTGACCTTGCACGGACTCGCGCTCAATGTGAATCCTGACCTCAGCCAGTTTGGTTTGATTGTGCCCTGTGGATTGCTTGACCGCCCTGTAACTTCGATGCACTTTGCAGGTGCACAGGTTGAGGTGAATCAGGTCCAAGAGGTGCTCAAGCAGCAGCTGTCGCAACATCTTTCAGCCAAGGGTGTGCGATGATCTGGACAGCATGAAAGATCTGTGACTTCAAAGCACTAATTTGGTGTCCACAAAGGTTGGTTCGTTTGACCGATTTTTAACGCAACACTCAAGTCTCTTTTTTCTGGCTATAGTTGAGAATCTTTCTCAATAGCTTTGACCTCATGAAGGATGGTGTTATGAAAAGTGCTCTGATTTATGGCACATGTACGGGTAAGACAGAAGTGATTGCCGACAAGATTTTGGCCGCTTTTGACGGTGTGCTTGAAATTGAAAAGGTTGATGTGGGTGACATCTCTCCCGCAGACATCACCAATTGGGATTTCCTGATTTGTGGGATTCCAACTTGGGACGTCGGTCAGCTTGAGTATTGCTGGCAGGACATCTATGACGAGATGGATGACCTTGACTGCTCAGGTCTGAAGGTGGCCATGTTCGGCCTCGGTGACCAATTTTCTTACGAAGACACCTATCAAGATGCCATGGGAATCTTGTACAAAAAGTTCATAGAACGCCAAGCGCAAGGCGGCATAGGTTTTATGCCAGCCAAAGGGCATGGTCATTCCGCTTCAGAAGCGCAATTTGGTGAAGAGTTCTGTGGCTTGGCAATCGATGACGATAACCAAGACGAGATGACGGATGAGCGTATCGAAGCTTGGGTGGCCAAAGTGAAACAAGCACTTGGCTTATGAAATGACAACTGACTGCCGTGTTTACCCTTGGTTGCGCATAAAGTCGGCAGTATTAAAAAAGGCCTGCATCAGCTCGTCATGCATGGGTTTCTCAATATTCATTTTAGTGAGTGCCTTATTCATACAATATAACCATTGGTCACGCTCTTTTACTCCAATAGAAAAGGGTAAATGACGTGCACGTAATCGAGGGTGCCCATATTTCTCTATATATAAAGAGGGGCCACCTAACCAACCACTTAGGAAAAGAAATAATTTTTCTTCGGCTTCAGATAAATTGGCTGCATGCATGTCACGAATGGTGTTAGCTTCAGCATCACTGTCCATCACTTGGTAAAAATAGTTAACGAGTTGGCGAACGCCTTTTTCTCCACCTAGTTTTTCGTATTGAGTCAGTTTATAGGTTTGACCCGGTTTAATGGTATCGATCATGTTAGCTTCTCAAAGGCCGTTTTAGCGGCACTCAGGGTATTATTGATATCTTCTTCACTGTGGGCGGCTGATACAAAACCTGCTTCAAAAGCAGAAGGAGCCAAGTAAATGCCCGCCTCTAACATTAGATGAAAGAACTGTTTAAAGTGCTCCTGGTTGCATTGCATCACTTGTTCAAAGCGGCTGATGTTGGTTTCTTCAGAGAAAAATAAGCCAAACATACCGCCTACTTGGTTAGTTGAAAAGGCCAGATCGGCGTCTTTAGCAAGTTGTGACAGGCCGTCAAGTAATTGAGTCGTCCGCTGAGTAAGCTGTTCATAGAAGCCTGGTTCGCTGATTATTTCCAGGGTAGTTAAGCCGGCCGACATCGCTAACGGGTTACCCGATAAAGTCCCGGCCTGATAAACAGGGCCATTAGGTGCAAGTAAAGCCATAATATCTGCACGACCACCAAAAGCTCCTACAGGCAGGCCACCGCCAATGATTTTACCCAGCGTGGTTAAGTCTGGTTTAACCTCGTAAATTTGCTGTGCGCCACCCAGGGCAACGCGAAAACCGCTCATTACTTCGTCAAAAATTAACACGATACCGTATTGATCACAAAGAACTCTCAATCCTTCAAGAAAGCCTTTTTCGGGTGGAATGCAGTTCATGTTGCCGGCAACCGGCTCAACAATAATACAGGCAATGGTATCGCCGTTGGTTTTTAGTAAATGAGTGATCGCTTCAAGATCGTTAAAAGGCAGTGTTAGTGTGTGATCAGCCAGTGAAGAAGGAACACCCGGAGAGCTCGGCACACCAAATGTAAGGGCACCAGAGCCTGCCTTGACGAGCAGAGAATCTGAATGACCA
>CALDQF010000371.1 GCA_937911845.1 uncultured Phycisphaera sp.
GCTGGATCGGAGGTTCCCATCGCACCAGTGTAAATCCGGAAGGTGCAGGATTCTTGGCGGTAAATTGACCTGAAAGTGTGTGGAATCGGCCAATACGGGCCTTTCAGAGCCGTCCTAGAACCTTTATCCAACCCCCCCAAGCCAATGTTTGTTCAAAACATGTGAATCCCGCACCAGACACCGCCAATATCTTGACCAAAGTGAGAAAACCGTCATAATTGGGGACGGTCGCCAAGCGTTCTCAGTTTGGAGCCGGAGTGAGAGAAATCCTAGAGAGGTGAGAGATTGGCTACAGACCATTCGAATTATCTCTTTGGAGTTCACTCATGTTTGAATCAATCATCCTCGCAGGCGTCTTGAACAACGTCTCTACCTCGTGGGAAGACCCATCGGTTCTGGGTTACTTTGGCACCTTCGGCAACGTCGGATCAGTCGAGTACACCGATGCTGAGTCTTACTCCGGCAACTACAGCCTCACCATCACCGAAGATCCTATGAGTGGCACACCACAGGTGTACGCCGCTTATGTCACTGGACTTTCTGAAGGCGACACGGTCACCGCATCCGCCTGGATGCTTGGTCTTGATGGCGATGACGATGGCGACAGTGCCAAGGGACGACTTTGGGGCCACTACTTTGATGGCTCTGATCTGAGCAGCTACGAAGGCTCTGCCTCCGGTCCAAGCTCTTACGCCGGTGAGGATTCCACTTGGTCCGACACAGACCACACGTGGACCATCGCAGCAGGCCAAACTGCTCTGATCATCGAAGTTCGGATCTACTCCTACCAAGGAGGCGATTCACAAATTTGGGTTGACGACTTGAACGTCTCTTCCAGCAATGCCAGCGCCGAAATCTTTGTTGGCGGCGTGGCCATTCCCGCACCTGGTGCACTGGCACTCCTTGGCCTCGCCGGCCTTGGCCGTCGCCGCCGCAACGGTTGATTCTTCAACCACAGCACGCAATACCCAAGTGGGGAGGCCTCGGCCTCCCCACTTGTTGTTTTGAAGAGTTGGGTTTGATCGGGACGAAATCAGGTGCCGCTGCTGTGTTCGGCTTGCCGAATGGCCTCGGTCAGATGATCAGGATGGACCTCCGGGGCAGATCGCTCTCCGACCATACAGCGGGCGGCGGCCAGATCTTCGACCAAATCATGCAGGTGTTCGACCGCTCGCCAAGCCGCGGACCAAGGTTCGCTGGCCTTCTGTCGCAGAACGTCAACGGTGCGGCGGTGGGTGTTAATTTCCTTCTGCACCGCCAAGTCACGAGCGATGCCCTGCGGTGATTTCAACCGGTCCATGCGAATCAGCAAACCTCGAAGACGCATGCTGGACCGATTCAATTGCAGAGGGGACCAATCCAGCCTGGGTAACGCTCGAAGGTACTGACGCCGGAGATCGTCGCGGACGTCGTCCCAAACGGGCCGATCAAAATCAACCAAGCGAGCGGCCACCTGTCCCGCCACGAATCGTTGGTGTTGCAAACTGGACAACACTTCTTCGGCTGCTTTCCAAAGTCCTCGCCACGCGGGATCAAATCGAGACTGCAGTGCTTCCGCTGATTTGGGGGTAACTGCATCCTGCAAACCCGCAAATCCAACAATGGCTTCCCGTACCAGATGCCTCGTGGGACCATCCAGTTGATCAAGGACTTCACTTCCGGGGAGCAACGGCAACTGCCGATCCAAATCGTCCGCAAGGTCTGCGGCCAAGAAGCGTGCACAAGACGCCCGCGTCGCGACATCGGCGGCGTCTTTGGAAAAGACCAGTTGGTACGCCACGGTTGCTCCGTTGGACTCTGGCACCAAGGCGGACCAAGCCTCCACCAACACGCCACGCCGCACCGTTCGAAGCACTTCTCCGACCGGGCCAACCGTCCAATGCCGCAGCCCCACTTGACCTTCAAAAGCATCGGCCAACGCGACACTGGCTTCCGCGATCCGTGCCCCCAGCCGCTTTCGCAGGTCCGCCAAATCACGTGATCGAGCAATCACTTCCCCACGATCATCCACGACCTCCAACAGCATCTTGAGATCATCAGGGACTTGGTCGGGCTGGAATTGGCTGATGTGGACGGGAACCCCTCGCGATCGACACGCCTCGGTCAGTGCGACCAATACGTTGCCGCGACCAAATGGAAGTTCACGGCTGATCTGTTGCGCTTGCTCCGCCAGAGGCATCAGTCCGCGTCGCACGTCACGAGGCAAGGTTCGGCACAACGCCTCAATACGCTCAGCGAGTCGCCCCGGAACCAACCAGCCCAGACGGTCTTCATCCTGCACCGCAACTTGATCGGGACGCAACTGAACACGCACTCCATCAATTTCTTCCCCAGGTTGGAAGGCGTATCGAACTTTGGCGGGCCCGGCATTGGTCAGGAAATCCGATGGAAACGCCGTCTCTTCGGCGGCAATGCGGCGCAGCCGATCGCCGGCATCTTCATCGCGCAGCGCGTCCGCTTCGGTCATCCGCAGCAACTCAGGGTCGCGCTTGTGGGCTTTGCGAAACCATTTTTGGAAGCTTCGGGTTCCCACCACATGATCGGGAAGCTGCCGATCGTAAAACGCGTGCCGGCGGGCATCGCCCGCCAACAAATCTCTTTGTCGTCGCCGCGCCTCCATTTCCCGCAAGCGCAAAACCAGCTCACGGTTGGCCACCAAGAAGTCCTCTCTTCCAGGAAGACCTTCTTCCACCAACGCATGCTGGATGAACAGTTCACGAGACAGCCGTGGATCGCGTGGCGCAAGCGCGACCCGGCGGCGACCATACAACTCCAAGCCTAAGAATTCGCCGCGCTCCCGGGCCAGCATCTCACCACGCTCGGCGTCCCATTCGGGATGGTCCCAACTCCGCAAAACACGCTCACCGGCGGCTTCCTCAATCCACGATGGTTGCACCTTGGCACACAGTCGTCCCCACCGCCGGCTGGTCTCCACAATCTCGGCAGCCACGATCCACTTGGGGTCTTTCTTAAAAAGATTTGAGTCGGGGAAGATGGCAAACTTGGCGTCGCGAATCCCCCGGTACTCTCCTCTTTTGTCGAGACGCCCGATGTTGCCGAGAAAAGCCGTTAAAAGACACCGGTGAATGGTTTCAGAAGTGGCCGGCATGGTGTTGGGGGTGGCCTTTAACGCCTGAGTTGCCATTTGTTCCAGCTGACGGCGCAAGTCGGTCCACTCCTGCATGCGAAGCGGGTGCAGATGGTGGTCTTTGCAAAAACGCCGGACGTCACCCCGAGTGCCTTCTTCCTTGACCTGGTTCCAGTCTTCGTACAACGCGAGCAATGACAAGAAGTCTGAACTGGAACGCCGCCATTTGCGACGCGCAGCATCTGCTTCGTCACGCTTCTCGACGGGACGCTCGCGCGGATCAGGCAAGGACAACACGGCGGCCAAGGTCAACATTTCCCGCAACGCATCGCGATGAATGCCTTCCAAAATCAATCGGCCCAGTCTGGGGTCCACCGGAAGTCGGGATAGCCGCCGCCCCAAGGCGGTGAGTTTTCCATCCTGCCGGAGAGCACCAATTTCCCGAAGGCTCAGTTCCGCCTCCCGCACGGCAGAGAGCTTCGGTGTATCGAGAAAAGGGAAATCTTTCACCGATCCCAAGCGCATCGCCCGCATCCGAAGCAATACGGAAGCCAAGTTGGTTCTCCGGATCTCAGGCTCGGTGAAGGCTCGACGATGGGAGAACTCTTGCTCGTCATACAAGCGAAGGCACAAGCCGGGCCCAACCCGACCGCACCGGCCGGACCGCTGGCTGGCGGAAGCTTGACTGATGGATTCGATGGGCAGGCGAAGCACCCTTGTTTTGGTGTGGAACCGAGAAATGCGCGCCGTGCCCAGGTCGATCACCGCTCGCACCCCAGGTACCGTGACACTGGTCTCAGCCACATTGGTGGCGAGCACAATGCGGCGACGGTTTCCCGAAGCAAAGACCTTGGCTTGGTCTTCGACCGAAAGCCGGCCATACAGCGGAAGGATTTCCCACCGG
>CALDQF010000372.1 GCA_937911845.1 uncultured Phycisphaera sp.
GGTTCCCCAGCGGTGCAGGTGCTGTTCGGCGTCAGCGTCACCGGTTTGATGAACGCCCACCAAGGCGGGAATGCCTTGACCTTTGACAAAGCGGCTGCGGAGGGTTGGCCCAGGTCCTTTCGGGGCCACCAAGATGACGCCCAAATCATCACGAGGTGCCAAACGTTTGTGGTGGATGGAAAAGCCATGGATGAAACCCACCGAGCACCCGTGGGGCACATGGGGTTCAAGCTCGGACCAGACTGGGCCATGGACTTCATCTGGCAAGGCCATGATCACCAACTCCGCCGTGGCGACCGCTGCGTCGAAGCGGACCGGAAGAAAGCCATCAGCTTCTGCAAGGCGAGCTCCAGGACCACTTCGGGCCCCCACCGTGACGGTGGCGCCCGCATCCCGCAAATTCAGCGCATGGGCTCTTCCTTGGTTTCCGTAGCCCAAGACGGCGACTCGGAACCCGGTTGGATCGGCATCTGGAGAACTGGAAGGGGGTGGCATGGGACGAATGCTACTGGCAGAGCCGGCTTCTTCGCCGCAATTCAGATTCGGGTCCAAATGAACCGATAGAACATATGGAGGTCTTTTGGATGGCCAGCACGATCATGGAACAACGACGCTTTACCCGCTACCGACTGCAGGCCGGCTTCACTGGCATCACCGCCACGACCGAGGACGGGCGTCGAATTGATGGCCATGCTCACGATTTGTGTGAGGGTGGTATCCAGATCGAGATTGATGACACCGTTCGCGATCATGAGCGGCTGGAAGTCGAAATTGAACTCCCCGGTGCCACCGTGGCCCGTTCGCCAGCGCGGGTCGCCTGGCGGGATGATGAAACCGGTCGAATTGGCCTTCGATTTGAGTCCTTAGCGCCCAGCGAGCATGCTCGGATTTGTCGTTGGCTTGGTACCGCTACCCCGGTGTGGTGAATCCAACCCCCATGATCCTGATCGGTCTTCGTGCCGCTGGGAAAACCACGCTGGGTCGAGAGCTCGCTGATGGTTTGCAGATCAGGTTTCAGGATCTTGACGACCTCGCCTTAACAGAATCGGGCGCCGCATCGGTTGCAGAGGTGTTTGTGGAGTCTGGGGAACCGGCTTGGAGGCAAGCCGAGCAACAAGCATTTGCCTTTTGGCTTGCATCACCTTCCGCGGTGCTGGCCTGTGGAGGGGGGGCGCCCTGCATCCCAGAAATTCGAAGCTCAATGCACAGCAGCGGCGCGTGCGTGGTGTATTTGCATGCTGGGGTGGACGCGTTGGTTGCTCGACGCGAACGTCAAGATCAAGATCGTCCTGCCCTCTTTGGTGCCGGTGGGCTCCGTGAAGAGGTGATCCGAACCTACGCGGAGCGTGATGCGATCTTCCGCGATTTGGCACACCACATTGTTGAAGTCGATGTCCAAGGAGCACAGGACAGTTTGGCCTCGCTGAAGAGGATCTTCAAAGAAGAATGTTCAGAGGGAAGGCCCGCGACGTAGGGGTTGCGGGGGATTCCATGCGAAATACAAAAGGGTGGATGAGTGGCGACTGCGAAATCAGTCGTTGATCAAACGACGTCCGATGCGACGGCGGGCATTCAGGATCTTGCGACCGGACTTGGTCTTCATCCTGGCTCGGAAGCCACATTGGCGGACCCGCTTGATGTTGCTCACGCGTTTTGGGTAGTGGATCGTCATCGGTGCACTCCGTCCCCTGAGTGGGGAAAGGACAAGATTAGCAGATATTGAGGCTCTGGGCAAGTTTGCCGGTCATTCGGCTTCGGATTGGTTTGTTCTAGATGTCCCGCGAAATCTGAAGTTCGGCCTCGATTTTGGTGGCCTGATGGCTCTGGGGTGGCATAATTCTTACATACACATGGGAGCGCCGCCCCGATCCGTAGGTCTTCCCCTCGTCAGGAGGGCCTTCCGATCCGTTCGCTGCTTCTCAGGCAAGCAGGGAGTCCTGATGGACGACACGGAACGGCTCGATCGGGCCCAGGAAGCACTGGGCTACATTTTTCAAAACCCCGAATTCCTTTACCAGTCGTTGCGACATCCATCCAGCACCGACCAGCGTCTTGACTCTTGCGAACGCATGGAGTTTCTTGGCGATTCCATCTTGGGCATGGTGGTGGTGGACTACCTGTACCGTGCGTTTGGGTCCATGGAAGAGGGGGAGATGACCAAAATCAAAAGCGCGGTGGTGAGCCGAGCGTCCTGCGCGGTCGTGGCGGCTCGCGTGGGACTTGGGGAACTTGTGATTTTGGGCAAGGGCATGATTGGTCGACGTGAGTTGCCCCAGTCGGTGCTGGCCAGTGTCTACGAGTCGGTCGTGGGGGCGTTGTACCTCGATGGCGGACTGGAACCGGCCAAAGCTTTCATTTTGCGCGACATGGAAGATCGGATTCGCCGAGCAGATCGAAGTGGACACCAATCCAACTTCAAGAGTGTCTTGCAACAAGTGGCCGTACAGCGTGAACTGGGTGTGCCCACCTACCACGTGCTCGATGAAAAAGGGCCTGACCACGCCAAGTGCTTTGAGGTTTGCGTCGAACTTGGGGGGAATCGGTTCCCTTCCTGCTGGGCGGCCAGCAAGAAGCAGGCCGAGCAAGATTCGGCTCTTGAGGCATTGCATGACTTGGGTTTGGCCTACCGCGGGGAACGCGATGAGGTGCTGATTCGTTTGAATCCGCTGAAGTGAGCCTTACCACACCTGTGTGAGCATGATGCCTGTCAGCAGACCCAACGACCAAGCCACCAGGGCGCCACAAAGGGCGCGATGCGAGAGCGCCGTTGGTGTCGTGGGTCGTGCCTTTGGTCGTGCCTTGGGTTCAGGATCGGCGGCGTAGGCCTGCAACTGGGCTGCGATCAGTCGGGCCGCGTTGGCCCGGCGGACGGATTCCGGAGTGTGCAGCCGGGGTCGCGGATCGGTGGTCAGTCGAAGATCGGGGGGCACGTCAAATCATCGACAAGCCTCGGAGGCGGCTTCATGGAATGCGAAGCTCTCCACCGTCCCCAGCAGAAATTGCTTCCGTTTATGACGGTGATTCTGGTTGCAGGGCTTCCAGCAATGCGGTGCGGACAAAGCGGCCGTGACGCACGGTTTCCCACCAGCCTGCCCGTGGATCGTGGTCGGTGGTGGGATCGATTTCTCGTCGACGGGGCAGTGGGTGCAGCACCACGGCTTGCTCGGGAAGTCGGGCCATGCGTTCTGGGGTCAAGCGAAGCGACTCCAGCTCTTGCTCGTGCTTCTGGGCATTCCCCCCGCCGTATTCATCTTGCAGACGCTGGAGATACACCGCATCGGCGTTGGCCAGAGCCTCGTCCAAGTCGTTGCGTATTTCGAAAGTCCGCCCCATGGCTTGGAGGGCTTGGAGTCGGCATGACGAAGGTCCCAGACCGGCGATGGGCACAAAGACAAAGGTCAAATGTCGCCAGCCCAGAAGAACATCCAGCAGAGAATTGACCGTCCGTGAACGTTGCAGATCGCCCACAAAAACAATATTTTTGGGTCCGCCGGAAGGATCAAGAATGCCTCGACGGTGCAACGCGGCAACATCAATCAAAGATTGGGTTGGATGTTCAGAAGGGCCGCTTCCGGCGTTGACCACAATTGGCGGTCGGGGCAGTGCGGCGGAGGAGCGCACAAACTCCAGCAAGGCGTCGTGGTCCGGTTGTCGCAGGATGACCAATTCGGAAAGTTCCGCGATGGTTCGCAAACCATCTTCAAGTGACTCTCCTTTTTCAAACGAAGTCGTGCTCATGTCACGCAGGTCTGCGGTGTGGTACCCCAAGGCGCCAGCGGCATGAGCAAACGACAGATACGTCCGGGTGGAAGGTTGTTGGAACAGCAGGGTTGCCGATGAGGCGGGAGCGACCGGGACTGGTGGGGCCCCATTGGCGAGGGATTCGGCTCGGCTCAAGATGGGCAAAATCGTGTCCGGGACCAGCTGTCTGGCCTCCACGAAAGCGCGGAGCGTGCCGTTGGGGCGGCGAACTTCAGGGCAGGGGTCCATGGACATGGAAGCGCATCCGGAGGGACTCGAACCCCCAACCTGCTGGTTCGAAGCCAGCTGCTCTATCCAATTGAGCTACGGATGCGGAATGCGAATAAGGAGTCTACCCCGGGTGCGGGGTAGGATGGGAGGATTCATGGAACGTCCCCTCCGCAATGTGGCCATCATCGCACACGTCGATCATGGCAAGACCACCTTAGTAGATGCGATTTTGGCCCAAACCGGGGTCAGCTCCGCCAAGGATGCCACCTGCGTCATGGATTCCAACCCGTTGGAGCGTGAACGCGGAATAACCATTTTGGCCAAAAATTGCGCTGTGGACTACGTCCCCGAAGACGGTCATCACGCCGGCCAACCCGCACGCATCAATATTTTGGACACCCCAGGTCACGCGGACTTCGGCGGTGAAGTCGAGCGGGTGCTTCGTATGGCGGATGGTGCCTTCCTCCTCGTGGATGCCCATGAAGGACCGATGCCCCAAACCCGGTTCGTTCTAGAGAAGGCTCTGGGGTTGGGGTTGCGTCTGGTGGTGGTCATCAACAAATGCGATCGACCGGATGCTGACCCCGATCGGGTCCTCAACGAAGTCTTTGACTTGTTGGTGGCTCTGGGGGCCGACGACGAAACGCTCGATTTCCCGGTCCTCTATGGGTCGGGTCGTGATGGGTGGGCGGGTGATTCCCCCGAAGACAACCAACGTGGTGTGGTTCCCTTGTTGAACCAAGTCCTCGATCGAGTGCCAGCCCCATCTTGTGATCCGGAAGGGCCATTGCAATTGTTGGTGACCAACTTGGATTGGTCGGAATACACCGGTCGGATTGCAGTCGGTCGAATCGAACGTGGAGTGGTGAAGCCCGGTTCTGATGTTTCGATCTGTGCCGCAGATGGCATCAAAAAAGGTCGAGTTTTGAAAGCACTCCGGTTTGCTGGGTTGGGAAAATCCGAAGCGAAAATGGTGGAAGCAGGTGATCTGGTGGCCATCGAAGGCATTGATGCCATCGAGATTGGAGACACCATCTGCGCCCCTGGGCAGGAAGAAGCTCTGGACCGGGTCACGGTGGACGAGCCAACCTTGCACATGACCTTCCGAATCAACGACTCACCCTTTTGTGGTCGCGAAGGGAAGTATCTGACCAGTCGTCAGATCCGAGAGCGACTGCACCGTGAAATGCGTTTGAATGTGGCGTTGCGGGTGCAAGACGGAGCGACTCCGGATGAATTCAATGTCTCGGGCCGGGGTTTGCTGCACCTTGGCGTGTTGATCGAGAACATGCGCCGCGAGGGATACGAAATGTCGGTCGGACGGCCTCAAGTGGTGCGTCGAGAAACCGAATCAGGTTTCCAAGAGCCTTGGGAACAACTGATGTTGGATGTCTCGAACGAAGGCATGGGTTCGGTCATGGAACTGTTGGGCAATCGAGCGGCGATCGTGCAGTCGGTCGACCCGATCGCGGATCGTGTTCGGATTACCGCTGAGATTCCTGCTCGGCAGTTGATCGGACTTCGTTCACGGATGCTGACCGCAACCCAGGGCGAGGCGATCCTCCAACACTCGTTCTTGCGATGGGACAACGCCCGCGAAGACACACGGGGACGGGTCAACGGTGTCTTGGTCGCCAGTGAACCAGGAAAGGTGACCTTTCATGCGGCCGAGCAACTCTGCCAGCGGGGCATTTTGTTCCATGAACCTGGAGATGAGGTGTACGAGGGTCAGATCGTCGGAGAAAACGCCCGCGACAATGATCTGACTGTGAACATTGTGAAGGCGAAGGCGTTCTCCAACGTGCGGGAAAACAAAGACGCCACGGTGGTCCTCAAGGCTTCTCGAAAGATGACTCTTGAAGAAATGCTGGAGTACGGCGAACGCGATGAATTGGTCGAAGTCACTCCCGAATCTCTCCGGCTTCGAAAGAAGTTGTTGAAGGAAGCAGAACGGCGCCGGGAAGCCCGTCATGAAGAGGCAAGGAAGGCGGGCGATACGCCGTGAGTTCTGGTCTTTTCCAGAGCGATATCCAGATCCCACGCCGTCATGTCGTGGTCTTCTGTGATGATGCCTTTGGTCCGCAAGCGGACCGGTGGTTCGATCTGCTTCCGGAAGGTTGTCATCGGATCCTGCCCGTGTTTGACAGTGGATTTGATGCCGCGCATCCCACGTGTCGACCGAGGGTGGAAGCGTTCTTGGACGCGCACCCAAGTCTATTTGATCGGGCCTTAAGTTTGGTGGTCCCAGGTGGCGAAGTGGCCAAGAACGATCCGAAAGTCGTCGATTCCGTGTTGGCCGCCATTCATGCCGAGAACATTTGTCGCCAGTCTTTTGTGGCCATCTTTGGCGGAGGCGCGGTGCTCGACGCGGTTGGCTTTGCCGCCTCGATCGCTCACCGCGGGGTCAAGGTACTTCGGTTCCCGACCACCACCCTGGCCCAAGATGATGCTGGGATCGGCGTCAAAAATGGGGTCAACCACCACAACGAAAAGAATTGGCGGGGGGTATTCGCGGTACCTACGGCCGTGATCAATGACTTTTCTTTGCTTGCATCACTTTCCGATCGTGACTGGAGAAGTGGATTCAGTGAAGCAGTCAAAGTCGCCCTCTTGAAAGATACGCGTGAATTCGAACTTCTTGAACAACATGTCGAGGCCATTGCACGGCGTTCTGAAGTTGAATCTCAACGCGCCATCATTCGAAGTGCGGAACTCCATTGGCGGCATATCGTCGAAGGTGGTGATCCTTTTGAAGATGAGATCGCGCGTCCTTTGGACTACGGGCACTGGTCGGCCCACCGCCTCGAACGGTTGACCGGCGGGGCCCTCAAGCATGGCGAGGCCGTTGCGATTGGGTTGGGAATCGATGCCGCTTTGGCCGTTGAACTGGGGCGTTCCACCCCAGATTTCCAGCGCCGCGTCCTCGGGGTCCTGCATAAATTTGGCTTCACCCTCGATCATCCTCAGCTCGATGATCGCGCAGCGATTTTTATGGGTATTGAGCAGTTCCGGGCCCATTTGGGTGGTGCCTTGACCTTGACGTTGGTCGCCGAACCTGGTGTTCCTTTTGATATCCACGACGCTGATTTCGCCTTGATCTCGAGTGCCATCGAACGCCATCGATCAATGGTTCGTACCCTTCTCGCGTGATCGGTTATTGCACCAATGTGCACGCGGCGGAGTCTCTTCCGGATATTCGCTCGATGTTGAACGGACCGGTGCGTTCGATTCGGCAGCGTTTGCGACTGGACACCCTAGAAATTGGACTTTGGCTCAACGAGGCAGTTGTTGTTGACCCGGCGGTTGAATCCCTGCGTGACGATCTCGATCGGCTTGGAGTGGTCGTTCGGGGTTGCAACGGATTCCCCCAGACCTCATTCCATGCTCCGGTCGTGAAGCGTTCGGTCTACCGGCCTCATTGGGGACAAATTGAACGATTGCGGTACACCGAGCGGTTGGCCGAAGTGTTGATCAAGATTGGTCACGGACCGGTCCGTGAGATCTCAACGGTTCCCATCGGCCATCAAGAACTTGGTTCGGAGATATTGCCCAGCGCTGTGGAGCATCTTCGCGCTCTGGTAGATTTCCTGTCGGACCTTGAAGATCAGAGCGGCATCCGTGTTGTGGTGGATTTGGAGCCCGAACCCTATTGCCTCTTGGAGTGTTCCTCGGATGTGATTGGGCTGTTCGACCGTTTGGGAGATGCTCCAGCCATCCGCAGATATCTGGGCGTATGCCACGATACCTGTCATGCTGCGGTTGTTCGTGAACCACAAGACCAAGCCATCTCTGCCTACCAAAACGCCGAGATTCGCATTGGAAAAGTGCAATGTTCCAGTATCCCGGTCGTTGATTTGTCTTTTCCTGAGCAGCGAGAGTTCTTGAAGAAGTTGGATGAGCCACGATGGCTGCACCAAACCTCCGTCGAGTCGAAGTCTGGTTTGGCGAGATATGAAGATCTCGCTGGCGTCTTCAAGGAACACGAAGGTTTAGCGCGAGTGCATTTCCACGTACCCGTGCATTTGGATCATCTGGGGCCACTGCGAACCACTCGTGAGGAGATTTTTTTCGCATTGTCAGCATTACCCGACGATGCAGATCGGATCGTTGAAGTTGAAACCTATGCGTGGTCAGCTC
Organism: uncultured Phycisphaera sp.; assembly: GCA_937911845.1. Classification (GTDB taxonomy): domain Bacteria; phylum Planctomycetota; class Phycisphaerae; order Phycisphaerales; family SM1A02; genus UBA8653. The sequence continues at coordinate 8,110 of CALDQF010000372.1, forward strand.
TGCCTGATTCGGTGCGTCCAGATTTGGTGGAAGGGATCGCCCTGGAGTTGGAGTCTTTGTCGTGAGCACCATCACAGCATGGCTTCGTTTGATGAGGCTCGGCAATGCCCCCACTGCCCTTTCGGCTATTGCGGGAGCTTGGGCCCTGTACGGCGGCGAACCTTTTCAGGTCGCGAGTGTTGGGGTGGCGATCGTCGCGGCGTACATCGGGGGCATGCTTCTCAACGATGTCTTCGACCAGTCGTTTGATGAGAAACACCATCCGGACCGGCCGCTTCCTCGAGGCTTGATCCCGCGTTCGCATGTAATCGCCGCGGCGATGTTCTGTGGCATCCTGTGTTTGACATTGGCTGGGCGTCTGGCTCAAACAGAAGCAGTCATTTTGGTTGCCGCGATTGCGCTGTATTCCTGGTGTCACAAATCCTCGGTTTGGCTGGCCGCATTGCTGCTGGGGGGGTGTCGTGGCCTGGCCGTGCTGGTGGCGGCGGCGATGTTGGGAGACGGGGCCAGCGGCATTTCGACTCCAATTGTCCTGACGCTCACCGTGGCCCATGGGGCCGCGGGCGCGGCCATCACGGTGGCCGCGAGTCAGGAGCACCGCCAGCGGCCTGGGCCGGGTGGAGTGGTCCCTTTCACGAGGCTTCTTCCCCTTGTGGTCTTCATTCTGCTCGACCCCCCCGGAAGCACCCTCGAGGATTGGGCCACAGATCCGGGAATGTTGGCCATGTTGGGATGGTTGGTGTGGGAATTCGCATGCGAGAGGAAGCGGCAAAGCAAGCAACCGGGGCAAGCGGTTGGGGCATGGATCGCGGGTTTCTCAGCGGTTGATTTGGTCGTTGCTTCGTGGGTGCTGCATGTGCCATCGATGGCGTTGGCAGCGATTTGTTTTGTACTTTCTCGCGTCTTGCAGCGATTTCTCCCCGCAACCTGAGACACTGGAGTCATGATCAATCCGACTGCGGTTCTGAATGTGGTGGGCCTGGACCTGAACAAGGTTTTGATTGTAATGGAATTTGTTTAAATGACCAAGATGGTGATAGTATATGTGATGAATTCGAAATTGATGGATGTCAAGATTCTATTGCATACAATTACGATTCTATTGCCACAGATCCAGATTCATGTGATTATTTAGGATGTACTGACAGTTTATATTTTGA
>CALDQF010000373.1 GCA_937911845.1 uncultured Phycisphaera sp.
GAACCATCACCACTTGGGGCGCAGTGGCGGTCGTCTTGGCCAGTGCCTCCAAAATCTCGGCCGTCCGTGGTCGACAGTCGATGCGTTTGCCGCCGTAGGCATAACCGTCACAGCACACGAGCAGTTTGGGGTCAAGCCGTTCGAATCGATCAAGCACGCCACGCACACCAAAGTCCGGTGAGCACGAACTCCAAATCGCGCCCAAGGTGCTGGCCGCCAACATCGCCACAATGGTCTCAGGAATGTTGGGCAGGTACCCCACCACCCGGTCGCCTTCGACCACGCCGGCTTGCCGCATGGCTTCGGCCGCCGCGCCCACCATCTCGTGCAATTCGCGTCGAGTGATGGTGCGCCATTGCGTTTGATGTTCACCGCGAGCGCGAATGGCCGGCCGGTCGTCGGCTTCCCGAAGAATCGTTCCGGCAAACGAAACCCGTCCTTCGGGGAACCACGAGGCACCAGGCATCCGGTGCAGGTCATCGATCACGGTGTCGCCCGGTTCTCCCTGCAGATCCAAGAACGACCACGCGGCCCGCCAAAAGTCTTCCGCTTCTTCCACGCTCCACGCATGCAGGGCGGCGTAGTCCTCAAAGCAATGTCCCGTCACCGCCTCCACCTGCTGCGCGAAACGCGTGAGGGGAAGGTTTCGAAGGTGTTCTTCTGGGGGTTGCCACAGCAAGGTCATGGTCGGGATTGTGCCACACTCACCCTCCCGCGGGGCGACCACCCTTGCCCGGGTCGCACGCGGCGTGCACCCCGGATTCGGTGACCTTGATGGCTTGGCAAATGCCCAGTCGACCTTCGACGGCTTCGGTCTGATGGCCGATGCTGGTCGTCATGTCAAAAAAAGTGAGATCAATCTCAGCTTCGCAACGCACGATGTTGGGCATCCACTGGTGGTGGATCCGGGGACGACGAACGGCGGTCCCGGGATCGTCCCCGTGCAGCATGTGCCACAGCACTTGTGAGGTTGCGGAAATGATGCGGGGTCCTCCCGATGCACCAGCCAGCGCGACCACTTTGCCATCGCGCAACACGATGGTTGGACTCATCGAAGACAACGGCCGATTGCCCGGCTGGGGTGCATTGGCCGCCGATTGGACCAACCCAAACGCGTTGGGTTCGCCGGGGCGGGCGGTGAAGTCGTCCATCTCATCGTTCAGCATGAAACCGAAATCTTCCACACACACGCAAGATCCCCACGACAAGTTGATGGTCTCGGTGCAGGAGACTGCCATCCCACTCGAGTCCACCACACTGAGGTGACTGGTGCCGGCATCTTCATTGGGCGTGGGGGCGGTGCCGTAATGCTCGGGAGGGAATGTCTCGAGATCCTTGATGTTGGCCGCGCGAGTTTGGAGCACCTCGGGATCCAACAGCGACTGAATATTGTCCAGCGACGCCGGATCGGCCAAGAACTTCGCACGATCGGCAAACGCATGCTTGCTGGCTTCTATAAAGGTATGCAGGTGACCCGCATGGACCAGTGCGCCCACGCCCGCGGCCTCGAGCACCCCAAAAATCTGCCCAATCACCACCCCACCCGAAGAAGGTGGAGGCGCGGCATACACGGTGTTCTTGCCAGACTCGAACACCACCGGAGCCCGCAACTCGGGGCGATACGTCCGGAGGTCACTGCGTGACAAGACCCCCCCGCCTGCTTCCACGGTCTTGGCGATGGCTTCGGCCAGTGGGCCTTCGTAGAAAGCAAAAGTGCCCGATTCGGCAATCAGTTCCAAAGCCTTGGCCTGGGGCTCGTTGACCAACCGGTCGCCCACCGCCACCTCGCCTTCGCCCATCACGTCGGTCCACAACGAACCGGCCCACGCCTGAAGGTTGGGCCGGTCTTTGCCTTTGCGGAGGAACTCGCCCACCGCGTGCACATGGGTGGCGTCGGCCGCCCAACCTTCGCGGGCAACACGAATGGCCGGGGCCAACACTTCGGACCGTTCCAAGGATCCCCACGTTTCATGCATGCGCAACAGTCCCGCCACCGTTCCGGGCACCGCGCAGGCATGGTGTCCATAACGCGGACTCGGCGCATCATTGGCCACGTAATACGTTGGTCCGATGGCTTGCGGACACATCTCGCGGTAATCCATGAACACCGGAGTTTGTTCGGGGATGTGCAGCATCATGAAGCCGCCCCCTCCAATACCGCACGACTGGGGACGCACCACCGACAGGGTGAACGACGCGGCCACCGCCGCATCCACCGCATTGCCACCTTGGGCCAACATGTCCGCCCCGGCCCGACTGGCCAAATGGTGGTCGCACGCCACCGCGTAATTGGCGTACACCTCGTCGTGCTGGACTGAAGTGGTGGCTGGAGGAAGGGTGTTCTCTTCGCATCCCAGCAGGACGGTGAACACGCCCAAAGCAGCAAGGGAAATCATCAGCAGCACATCCCATGGGCGGTCACACATTGTTTGGCCGTGATGATGTCTTCCTCACGGGTTGCTCCAGCTTCACGCTCAATCACCAACGCTTCCGCGGGACACGACCGCGCGGCTTGGAAAAAATCAGACCAGGGCACGGCCCCCGAACCCACCGCCACTTCAGCGCCCCACGTTCCATCTGTTTCGGTAGGCGTGGCATCTTTCACATGAATCTGCACCACCGACGAAGCCAAGACGCGAATGGCTTCCAAAGGATCGCCCATGCCGTACAAGATCATGTTGGCGGGATCAAAGTTCACGCCCACGTTGGGGTGATCCAATTCGGTGAGCACACTGGCCAAAGTCGGGGCCGACTCTTGACCGGTCTCGAGGCCGAGCTTCACCCGCTGGTTGGCAAAAACATTGGCCACGTCACGCAGTCGCCCGAGCAACTTGGCCCGCTCTGGATCATCCGCATCATGCGGCAAGAAGCCCGCATGGAACGTGACCAACTCCAGATCGTGGTACCCCGCCAGCGTCGCCACCGCTTGGGCGTGTTCTAGGTTGGCGTCCCAGTGCTCGTCGGGTCGAAGGCCTCCGGTTTGGGCGATCGATTCGAGCGAGGAGTAATCCTCGCCCACCGTTTCCATCATGCCGCTTTCCACGGCAATGTCGGCATCTTGGAGCACCTCGAACACCAGTCCCCAGACGTCCGGAGCACGAACCACCGGCGACAAGGCCAATTGCACACGGTCCAGACCACAAGCTCTGACTTTCTGCACCAAATCCTCGGGATCGGTGGGTTGCAAACTCCACGAACAGACGGCCAATCGCATGGGTGAACCTCCGCGGACAGGCTAGCATGAGCAGTTCGATGACCTTGGCATCCCCTCCCCAACCTCGTCTTCCCTTTTTCCAGCGGGTGGAACGCTTCTGCGCTTCCCTTTCGGTGCGCGACAATTTCTGGCACCGGGCGTTCAGCTTTGTCTTTTTGCCCGCGGCCTCAAAGTCGGGCATCTCGATGCGCTGGACCGACGACGGCGAACTTCGCCCCCGCATGCCCTACCGCCGGGTCAACAAGAACTGGTACGGGGCCATGGCCGGAGCCGCCCTGGCCGGCAACGCCGAAATCGCTGGTGGCCTGATCATCAACGCTCAAATTGGCCGCGA
>CALDQF010000374.1 GCA_937911845.1 uncultured Phycisphaera sp.
CAGCACGGTGCCACCAGGCTTGGGCACACCGTGGTTGAAATCTTGGGCTTGCGTGGCATCCACTTCCATAGCGAGGGCGTGGATCCGTTCGTCCTGCAAGGCCTCCGCGGGCGCTTCGGGCACATGCTCAGGATCGGCCACCATGCGGTGCGCTTCACGGAACCCAAGCTTCATGGCTTCAATCGCCAGGTGAGCCCCTTCAACCTGATCGGGGTCCATCGCCAATGCATCCAATTCCCGCAGGATCCCCAACGCAAAAAGCATGGCGATGCCTTGGCCATTGGGCGGAATCTGATGGAAGGTCAAATCGCCGCAAGGCATCGAAATGGGATCAACCCACATCCCCGAGTGGGTTGCCAAATCTTCGGCCCGCAACGCACCACCGTCACGCACGCTGTGATCGTGCAAACGCTCGGCCAGTTCGCCGCGGTAGAACGCATCACGGCCATCCCGAGCCAAAATCTTGAGGGTCAACGCATGTTCGGGCAATTGAATCTGCTCGCCGGGTCGTGGCGTGCGACCATCCCGGGTGAACGTGTTGGTCCAAGCAGACATATGACCAAACTTGGCCGCCGACTTGGCCCAGTAGTACGCGGTTTGGGGCGCAACCCGAAATCCATCTTGGGCCATGCGGATGGCAGGCTCAAGCAATCGGGGCATCGGCAATTTTCCGAACCGTCCGTGCAAAGTGAACCACGCGTCGATCGCTCCGGGCGTGGTGACCGGCTCCCATCCCACGGTCTCGATCTGGCCTCGGGCCAAGATCCCTTCGGCATCAAACGACGCCGGGGAACGTCCGGAGCCATTGAAGCCGTGCAAGCGGTGCGCGTCCCAATGCAAACAAAAGGCGTCCGACCCCAAACCATTGCTGGTGGGCTCGGTGACGGTCAATGCCGCCGCGGTGGCGATGGCCGCATCGACGCTGGTGCCACCTTCGGCCAACATCTCGAGGCCGGCCTGGGCCGCCAATGGCTGGCTGGTGGCCACCATGGCATCCCCGAAGACGGGTTCACGGCGGGATGGATGGTGGTGGCTGAAGGACGTCGGCAGCATGGGACTGCGATTCTACGAAGGGTCAGCTAGGCTCCGCGCGTGGATCTTGTCGATCAACTCATCTTGGTGGCCACCGGCCTTGGCGCTGGACTCATGGGCGGACTCTTGGGCATCGGCGGCTCGGTGGTGATGATTCCCATCATTGTGCACGTGATCGGCCGCGATCAGCACTTCGCCCAAGGGGCCGCCATGCTGGTAAACGTGTTTGTCGCCATCCCGGCGGCCCTGCGTCACCACAAGGGCGGCCGGGTGCGGAAGGAACTGGTGCAGTGGTTCGCCCCCATCACCGTGCTCTTCATTTTGTGCGGGGTGTGGCTGAGCAACCAGTTTGAGGATCCCAAGCAGTTGGGGTTGGTCTTTGGGGTGTTCATGCTCGGCGAAGTGATCAACACGTTGGTGAAGGTCATTCGCCCCCCCAACGACCAGTCCAGCGGCCAAGAGACCACCGACCAAGTTCGCTTTCCTGCGGTGGCGACCGTGGGTGCTCTGACGGGTGTAGCCGCGGGCCTCTTGGGCATTGGCGGCGGCGTGGTCAGCGTGCCCTTGATGACCACCTTCGCCAAAGTGCCGCTGCGTTTGGCCATCGCCACCAGCTCTGCCGCCATGATTCTGTCAGCGCCTCTTGGCGCCTACCGCAAGGTTTGGACGCTTCCCGAGATGTCAGATGTGGAAGGGCCCATCACCGCGGCCATCACCACCGCCGCCTACATGGCCGTTGGCGCGGTCGCAGGGGCAAGGACTGGAGCCGGACTGACTGGCAAGGTGCCTATTCGCTGGATCCGGGCCGTATTTGCGGCGCTCCTGGCCTGGGTGAGTTGGCGGTTTTTGGTGGGGTAATTTAGGAGGACTCGATACAGGTTCGAATGTCTAGGA
>CALDQF010000375.1 GCA_937911845.1 uncultured Phycisphaera sp.
CGGTGTATCTGCGGTGATGGCCGACAAGTCTTGCAACAAGGATGCTTGAGAAAAGGAAGCGAGACCTTGCAAGGATTCAATGGTTTCTTGGTGCCGGATGGCCAACGGAGCACGCTCGGCGTTGAACCGGGACTCCAAGGCTGCGAGATCAACCTGATCCACCATCGAGACGAGCACGTTGTGCAGTGCGTACGGGCGGGCTTCAAGCTCCACCTCGAGGGCTGGGTCGATGGTGCCAGCAAATGCTGGAATCGCAGTCAGAGAGAGAGTGACAGCGACAAAGGCGGGTGAGACGGGCTGGTTCATGTTCGAGTTCTCCACAATCCTAACTTAGAGGTTCTTTGGCACCTCGCGTGGACTATTCGTCCGGAATCGTTCATGGTTGCCGATCTTTGGGGGTTGGTCTAAAGTTCGATAATTCTCTGCATCCGGATGAACGGATTGCCCCTTCTCGAGCCCACGGAGTTCGCATGCCCCCCAGCCGCTGGACCTTTACCTCTGAATCTGTTTCCGAAGGACACCCCGACAAGTTGTCCGATGCCATTTCCGACGCGGTCTTGGATGCATGTCTCGAGCGTGACCCCAACGCCCGCGTGGCTTGTGAAACCCTCTGCAGCACCAACATTCTTGTTCTTGCCGGAGAGATCGGTTTGGCCGCAGGGGTGGATGCCCCGGATTACGAAGCCATCGCCCGAGAAACCGCCGTCCGGATTGGCTATGACTCTGCCGACAAGGGGCTCGATGGAAGCAACTGCGAGGTACAGATCCGACTGGACACGCAAAGTGCTGACATTGCTCGCGGCGTCGATACCGGAGGAGCTGGTGACCAGGGGCTGATGTTTGGATACGCCTGCGGCGAAACCGAACAGCTCATGCCACTTCCCATTGATCTTTCCCACGCCTTGGTTCGAAGGCAAGCCGAAGTGCGGCGAGCCGAAACCATCCCCCACCTTCGGCCAGATGCCAAGAGCCAAGTGGCTGTGACCTACGAAGACGGTCGCCCGCTGCATGTCGAAAACGTCGTGCTCAGCACCCAGCATGGTCCAGAATGGAGTGGTGAAGCTCAAGCCGAATTGCGTCGACTGGTGCGGACCGAAATCATTCAACCCGTGCTCGAGCAATACGGCGTTTGGCGCGACGAAATCGAATGCCACATCAACCCCACTGGCCAGTTTGAGTTGGGCGGACCCCACGGGGACTGCGGGTTGACCGGACGAAAAATCATCGTGGACACCTACGGTGGTATGGGGCGTCATGGCGGTGGTGCGTTTAGCGGTAAGGACGCCACCAAAGTTGATCGTTCGGCGGCGTACATGGCCCGCTACGTGGCAAAGAACTTGGTCGAAGCAGGATTGGCTGAACGCTGCGAAGTCCAGCTGGCCTACGCCATCGGCGTCAAGGACCCCACATCGATCAAAGTTGACACCTTCGGCACCGCCATCAACACCAACGATGCGGCTCTGGAACATGCCATTCGAGAGGTGTTCGACTTAACACCTAAGGGCATTATTGATGCCCTGAACCTGCGTCATCCCATCTACTCCCCCACCACCAGCGGCGGCCATTTCGGACGAACGCCTGGCGAAGGTGTGGACGGCAGCTTCCCTTGGGAAGTGACGGACCAAACCAACGCCCTGAAGGATGCCGTCCATGCCGCCACCGGAGTCTGCTGACGCACGCACCCGCGCGCACCAAATCCTGACACAGTTGGCGGCAGAGGGACCAGGGGCATCGTCCAGAGATCCTGAGCGTGGGCTGGCTGGTGCAATTGTGCGAACGACTGTTCGTCGATGGCTCACGATTCGCCATTTGATACGGCAAGCCGGACAACGCGATCCCGACACTTTGGAACCCGTCGTGTGTGCTTCGGTGCTGGGTGGAGTGGCGGAGCTGGTGTGCTTGGATGGCACGCCCGACCCGATCGTGGTGGACGCGCATGTGGAATCCATTCGGCCCTACCGGCCCGGAGCCACCAAATTGGTCAACGCCATCTTGCGCCGAGTGATCGATCTGCGAGGCGAAAAAATAGAGCAGGCCGACTTCGCTGACCCTTCACACATTCCTCTCGGCGCCGGCCATGGTTGGAAGCTCTCCGAGCCCATTCTCCTTCCCGGCGATGATCCACTGGCCATTCTTGCCGTCCGAAGTGGCATGCCACGCGGCCTCATCCGCCGATGGGCCCGCGAACAGGGACTGGAGGAAGCAACCCGTGGCGCTTGGCACGGTGTGATGCAGGCTCCGGTGGTGATTCAGGACATCGACAGTGGGCAGGCCGAACAACTGGGGCTGCTCCCCCATGTGGAGCCCAATGCCTATGTGCTGCCTCGCGAGGCCAACCCTGCAGACGTCATTGAAGCCACCGGAGGACGGATTCAAGATGTGGGTTCCGCCCGGGCTGTGGATTTTGCCCTGGATCTGGAGCCGACCACCATTCTGGATCCGTGTGCCGGAGGAGGCACCAAGACTGACCAAATGCGACGCCGCTTCCCCAACGCCCACATCACAGCCTGGGACCCGGACCAAAAGCGTCAAGATCGGCTGCGCCTCCGATTTTCCGGAGATGAGGGCATTACGGTGACCAATCGGCCTCCTGAAGGCACCTACGACTTGGTGCTTCTTGATGTTCCTTGCTCAAACTCTGGCGTTCTGGCCCGTCGCCCCATGGCCCGGCACCGCTTTGGCCTCAGAGCCCTCACTGATCTTGAGCAATTGCAAGATGAAATCCTGCACAATTGGCGTCCCGCCGTCGCCACTCGAGGACATCTCCTCTGGAGTACTTGCTCTTTGGAACCCGAAGAAAATGAACTGTTCCTCGACCAGCGTACGCCCGATCTGCAGCTGGAACTGGTCCGGCGTGAACGCGCCCTGCCCGCCGGGCTTCCCGGCGAGCCGAATACGGTCTATCGAGACGGAGGAACGGTCACCCTTTTGCGCGGGTCGGAGTAAGATTGCCCTTTCGGAACATGTTCCTGACATGCGGCTCTCTGACCTCCTCCACGACCGAACCATCCGGGTCCCGATCACTTCTGGTGATCGAGAAGAGGTGATTGCTGAATTGATTTCAGCATGCCTGAAAGCTGGAACGCTGACCGATGGCAACAGTGCACAACAAGCCGTGGCCCAACGAGAACGGCAACGCTCGACAGGCATTGGGCACAACATTGCGATTCCACATGGTCGATGTCCTGAAGTCCATGGTGTGGCCATGGCCCTGGGCATCACCAACGAACCGATCCAATGGAACGCCATCGACGGGCTTCCGGTACGCATCGTTGCTCTGGTGGTTTCTCACCCCAGTCGTACTGTGGAACACATCCAATCTCTGGGGCGTGTCAGCAGATTCTTGGGTGATGCCACCACTCGGAGCACGCTGATGAACGCCACCGCCAGTGACATCGCCGGCATGATTCGTGCCGAAGACGACTAAGACCCGTCCGATCAAAGGTCTCGAAGAAACAAGGCTTAGCTTACGGCTAGCCGGCTGAACCTTCGCGAAGTTGTTGACGCAGTGCCGCGGCTTCTTCGATGGCCCCGCCCGCGTCCAACATGCGCATTACCTGGGTGAGCAAACGTGGATCATCACTCACCAGGACGCGGGCTTTCCGCGCGGAGGCAACGACCGAATCCAAAGCCCCACGTTGAAGATGAACTTCAGCCAGGCGTAACCACGCCGCAGGATTGTTTGGTTCGATCTTGAGTGTTCGCTCGAACCACACCACGGACTCATCCAACTCCCCGGTTTGGGCAGTGGCCAGGGACAAACGCCGCATCAAAAATAAATCGATGGGACCGCCGGGGGCCACTCGATCGCGGTGCTCACGACAAAAAGCAATCATGTCGGATGGTTTGCCTTGCCGTTCCAGCCAGCGGGTGAAGTCCTCAAGAAGGCGGACGGACTGTGGGTGGGCGGAAAGTTGGTCGAGATACCAGAATTCAGCATCAAGGGGGGCTGCGAGTTGCTGCAACAGCCCAAGATCACCGGCGACGTCGTCGCGAAATCCGAAATAGTCCAAATGCTTCTCAACAAAAGGAATGGCTTGAGACCATTCTCCTAGAGCTGTGTGGCACCATGCTCTGGCAAGCCAAGTGGGAGGCGAAGAAGCGAACGCCAGACCGCCTTCATCAATAGGTTGGATTTTTTGATGTCTGGCAATGCACTCATTGCAAACAAGAGCCATTTCTCCTGTCGCAATGAGGGGAGTACTGCTAAAAACAAGACGCTTGTCAAGGTCTACTTGGGAGGCCATATTTTGGATCGACCTTGATTCGAATCGGACCCATAGCGAGTGGCTTGCAAAAGCAATCAGTGCCAAGGATGAAATTCTCGCCGACCAACCCAACGATGTAACGCCAGAGATTTTCCTTAAATGAAGTTTGGAGAACTTGACGGTCTTCGACTGGAAAGTCTTGGCAGTCAAATGCACCAGCCAAGTTCCGATGGCAGCAATACCACCTGCCATGAGCAGTGGAAAAATGTTGTACAGACCGTGAAAGCCAAAGAAAAAGATTGCCCACACCACAAGCAATGCATATTCGCCGAACCGTGAAATGCGGAAGGCGGATTCGCGGGCGGGTTTGGCGTTCTTTTTGAAAAATGGAGGCACTGTGAATCCGAATTTAAGGGCTTCTGTTGGACAAGCCTCGATGCAATCGCCGCATTTCATACAGTTCATATCAACGACTGAACCGAAGTCGTGAACCTCTTTGTGTACGAATACATGGCTCGTGCATACTGAACTGCAAACTCCGCACCGCTCACACTTCGAATCGTCGACGACAATTCGACCCGGAGCAAACTGGTCCAGAGGAGCCATCACCCCGCCATAAGGGCACGCGTAAAAGCAAAATCCTTTCGATCCAAGAAACCAAACGGCAAAGAGACTGCAAATCAGAAGAAACGGGACCGCAACCCAGAAGCTTGGAAAAGACTTCCAGAACTCCGAGGTGGTGAATTCATACGTTACTCCTGGCCATGTTTCATTCCCAGCGAAAGCGGGGAACCACTGGTAGTGCTGATTCAACTTCACCGAAAGTGGCGAGACTCCCCATCGGTAAACAGGGGGCCAAAAGAACATCAAGAACCCCAAGAGGAAAGGGACGTGGCTTAAGGAACGAGACCGGAAAGGCTTGGTTTGAATCCCAAACCGATGAAGCAACTTCGAGCAGCCATCCTGAAGGAGCAGAACATGACAGCCCCAGCCACAGAACCAACGGCCAAGAAGGGCTGTAGACGCCAACATAAGAACCAAAAGGATGAGGCCAAGGTTCACCACACCATCACGAAAAAATGCCACCGATTCACTTGGCTCAATTGGAGCAATGGTTCTACCAAAGACAAGCCAGTGCAGAATATGAACGATGATAAGTGCCTGGACGACAAGCAGGACGTTACGCCTACGACGCCAAGCTTTACCACGAGGACGTGGAGCCTGTGCTAGCGAAATATCTGCAGACACTATTCAAGAGTATCGGAGACTGACTTCAGACTATTGAAGCATTTTCAGTGTATCCATCCACATTGTCGTTCTCAATGAACCACTTGAGCTTCGCAACCGCTGCTTTTTGAACTTGGCGGACACGTTCTTTGGTCACACCGATCCGCGAACCAACTTGCTCAAGAGTCAATGGACGTGAGCCGCGAGGGGCATCCAAACCAAATCGGTAGTGGATCACTTCACGCTCAAGCGGAGAAAGACGTGCCAAATTCTGAACCATGATTGTTCTCACTTCTGCCGACCCATCGGATCGTTCGGTTTGATCTCGAAGGTCGTTTGGATTGACGCGCTCCATCTCTGGATCGAAGTGGACAGGATTGTGCTGGCGGTATTTGGTCTGCTTCATGCCTTGGCGACCGAACGCTTTCAAAATCGCCCGGCAGGCATAGGTGGAAAATTTGAATCCACGCGAAACGTCGAACTTGTCTACCGCTCGAAGCAAGGCCATGTTGCCTTCACCAAGCATGTCGGCAAACTCCATGTCCTCGGCTCGAGTTCGTTTGGCCATAGCCATGACCAAAGCCACATTGACCTCAGCGATCTCGTGACGAAGCTGCATGGCACGAGCGTGCCAATCAAGAATCTTTCTTGCCTTGACCTTGGTTGGACGACGACCGTTCAAGGTTCCAAGCAATTCAGCAACGCGGAATCGACAGTAATTGAAGCGAAGGAAAATCACTTTCTCTTGGGCAGCCGTGAGTACAAGATGCTTGCCAGTGTGCTCTTCGCGAGCGTGTGCGGTCAGGGAGTCGAGCAACGGGCGGTACCAAGAAGCGTCGATCTCTGGCAAATCCTCGGAGGTGTCAAAAATGAGCTTTTGAGCCTTGGGAAGCAGGAAGGACTCATCTGCTGTGTAATCGTACTTCTCGAGCTCCAGAAGCTGCTGCAGCAACCTCAATTCTGCGGTTGAGAGGCCGGGAATGGGACGCTTCAGAAGGTCGGTATGGGTTGGGGTTAAATCGTTCATCTCGTTCAGTTCCTTGCCAGATGTCAGATGTCAATACGTAGAACGGTTCGTGAAGGTTCTCTGACTTAGAACATTATCGTTCAAAACGTCCACCTCACGCAAGTCCAATCCAGTGAAAATGAAAAAAAAGCCCGGCCAGAAGGCCGGGCTTTCAAAATCACTGACAAAAATGGCCCTCTGGGGGCTTATTCGGCGGTTCCGCCAGACATGTCATAGACCCAAGCGTCGCCAGGCCGGTCGAAGCAGAGCACCTCACCGTCGTTAAAGAACAGTCCCAGCTCCTTCTCGGCGGCCTCTGGAGAGTCCGAACCGTGGATCAAGTTGAACGAATTGGAGACTCCGAAATCGCCCCTGATGGTTCCAGCTTCCGCGTTGGATCCAAAGGTGGCCCCCATCATCTTGCGACAAACTGCGATCGCGCCTTTGCCACGGATGGCCAAAACAAGCACGGGGCTGGACGTCATAAAGCCGACCAAACCATCGTAGAAGGGCTTTCCTTGATGATCGGAATAGTGCGTCGAGGCCAATTCGTTGCTGATTTGCATGAACTTGGCACCGACGATTTGCAGGCCTTTGTCTTCAAAACGAGAGATGATTCGTCCCATCAGACCGCGTTGGACGGCGTCGGGTTTCAGGATGATCAGTGTGGTTTCCATGATTGCTCCAAGGTCCGCGGTGAAATCGCGGGGGGACAATCATACCCGACCAGTCCAAGGAATCACGCAATTGCCATGCGTGCGATCACCACTGCCACGGCCCAAATGGCCATGGTGGCGATCAGACATCGCCAAGGATCAACTTCTGGGACCCCATTTAGACCTTGCCGGACAGCTCCACCAATTTGTCCCACTTGACGGACACTTTGCCCAACTGCTTTTCGCACCCCTCCCATGGAAGTGGCACCCGACGCCACGACGGCCGCAACTTTGAGCAGACCATGTGTCTTCTGCTCACTGGAGATGGCACTCACAACTTCGCTTCCGGTGGGATCAGTTGTCGTCAAATGGGCCACATTGGTCTCCGTAGGAGTGGTTCCAGTGGAAGGGACGTACTCGAAGTTGCGGGGACGACGCACCGATGGGCCCGACGAGGACTGACTCCAATCCGAACTGCTGCTGTAATTCGACATGGGTAATAAATCGTCGATCTACCGGTGAGACTTCACTTCAAGACCTCCCAGACCGTACAAATGGAACCAACCTCCCAAGTCCTGTTGATGCCTCAACGGCGGCTTCGGCTGACCGCTTTTTGTGCCGAATTACCATCCATGTCAAACATCCAGTATGAAAGTGAATTCAGCGAACCCACCATCAACACCTTGGATGACCGACGAAGTGAAATCCGCTTCAACGATGGAGAACGTGCGGTCATTGTCTGGTCTCACAATGCTGAAGCTCGTGGCCCAATGGAACTGATCAACCGTTCTCAGCAAGGGCTGTGCGTACGAAGTGAGGACGCGGTCCCGCCTGGTGCCCTTGGGACCATTCTGCGCATCTTGCCGTGGTCTGAGGCCGAAAACCGTCGCGCCGTCGTCACTTGGTGCCACGCCGACGAGACCGCCGGGTGGCAACTGGGACTGCGGTTCGTGGACAGTCGCCCAAACGCCGCATAGGTGCTATTCGGGTCGGACGATCACCGTCCCTGCACCATCAAAGGTGAACGATGTGGTCTTTCCACCAATCCAAGACACCGTTCCGGTTCCGGAAGTGGAGGGCCTCCCCAAGCCAAACCACGCTTCCGCGGGCACTTGGGTCAAATAGCTTCGGGTGGGGGAAATTCGACTGCGACGGGTAAGACCATCAACCGTAAGGGTGACCTCAGCTCCGATCGCCATCCCAGGCTGATCACTAACCTTTGGCAGCACCCTCAAACTCGCCGCTGAAGGAAAGTCGTTTCGGTATATCACCGCGGGGGCTCCAGCCTGAGCAACTGCCAAATCCAAATCACCATCCCCATCAAAGTCTGCGAAGCCAGCCCCACGACCCACCAGCGGATTGGCCAAATCCCCAATACTTTCATTGGGGGCAAGCGCGAGACAGCGTTTGGCATCGTGGCCGCAATTCCAGAACAGTTGCGCCGGTTGACGGTAGGACTGTGAAGCCTGAACTTCGGCGATCTCTTCTTCGAGATGACCGTTGATCTGCAGCAAATCCTCGCGGCCATCCATATCAACATCAAAGAAGCACAATCCAAACGAAAGGCGTTGCCGGCTGGGGGTCCCCAAACCTTCTGCACCAGACATGTCCGTAAATCGGAGGGGATGATCAGGGTCTTCAGCGGCGTAAAGGCTGCTGGCCTCGTTGGCAAAATTGGCCACCGCGATGGCCAGACGAGCATCCCCGCGAGGCTCTGACACATCAATGCCCATCGCACCGGTGGACGCGCCCAAGCGGTCAAAGGCCACGCCAGAGGAAGCGCCAATTTCAACAAAAGTACCCTCTTGATTGTGGAACATGAAGTTCTGCACGGTGTCGTTGGCCACCATGACATCCAGCCAACCGTCACGATCAAAATCACAGATGGTCAACGCCAAAGCCTTGCCCAGTGGAAGGCCGGTAGCTGGGTTCACCACTTCAATCCCACGCTCCGCCGAAACGTCACGGAAGGTACCGCTGCCATCATTTTCAAACAAGCGGCAATGGGCGCCTTGGTAGTTGGTTGGTGGGCCGTACGCACGGTCGGTGCCGTTTAACGTAAAGGCAAGTTCCATATCGATGGTCCGACTCCACTGAACGTAACGGCAGACAAAGAGATCCAGATCTCCATCGCGGTCGTAATCAAAGAAGCCTGATGAGGAGCTCCACGCTTCTTCCGGACCAGCCGTCCCACCAGCGTTGGGAACCTCTGAAAAAGTTCCTCCTTCGTTTAACAGCAATCGATCTTGTCCCAGACAGCTCAGAAAAACATCAAGATCGCCGTCACCATCGACATCTCCGATGGCTGGACCCATGACGTACGCGTCCTGAGGAAATCCAGACCCCTGAGTGACATCAACAAACTGCCCCGCGTCGTTGCGGTACAGACCGAGAGATCGGACCTCGCGGTTCGCATTGTCCCAAGGCCAAGCCCGCCCGCCCGTGAGGAGCAAATCGGGATCCTGATCATCATCCATATCAAACCATGCAGTCGTGGATTTTCGAGAAAGATAGATAAGTTTGCAATTAGGGAAAAAAAAGAGATAACAATAAAAACGACCAAAAGTGTCTGAAAAGAAAACAAAAAGAAGAGATTTTTTATTCACAGCTACTACTGCTGTTGGTGCTGTTGGTGCTGCTGCTGTAGTTTGGCCAATGATAGATCAGATGAATCCAGATGCTTCAGTAAAAGCATTGGCGAGTACTGAAGTTGATGTTAGTTCAGTTACTCCTGGAAACACCATTACAGTTTTATGGAGGGGTAAACCTGTTTTTATAAGAAGAAGAACTCAAGAAGAAATTAACGAAGCTAGATCTGTTAAAATGGAAGACCTAATCCATCCTGAGAAAGATGAAGATAGAG
>CALDQF010000376.1 GCA_937911845.1 uncultured Phycisphaera sp.
CAGCACAGACAGCAAGTGGGAACCGATCATGCGTCACGCATCTCCGACCATACCTCGGCATCGAGGGTGGGTTGTCGTTTGAAGAGAAGCACCACCAGGCCCAAGGCCAGAGCGGCTTCTGCGGCGGCAATCGTCAGGACAAAAATCACCATGACTTGCCCGGAGAGATCGAGGTGGAATCGGCCGAAGGCTACCAAAGCAATCACCGCGGCTTGGAACATCAACTCGGTGCACAGGAACATAACGATCATGTTCCGGCGGGTCACGAACCCGGCGAGACCGATGGCAAACAGGAAGGCCGACAAGATCAAATAATGACCAAGAGCCAACTGGCCAAACACTTCTGGAACCACTGCCTCAGCCATGCGTCACCTCCCCACCTTTGGGATCATCGTGGTGCCCAATTCTGGGCAGACCGGAAGCCTCTCTTTTCTCATCTTCCGTCAGCTCAATCTGACGACGGGCCAAGATGACCGCGCCAAACATGGCCATGGTGAGAACCACCCCCGCCAATTCCAAAGAGACGGGGAAGGCTTCGATCAACGCCACCCCAACCCCGCGAATGTTGTCTTCAATCGCCAAACGAGCCAATTCACCTTCAAGCCGAACCTCGGCCGGAGCATCATTCAACATGACAGTGACGGTGGCCGCCAAACCATCGCGATCAGGCACGACACGCAACGCTTCACCTTCGGGAAGCAAAGCCAATTCGCACTCTGGAACTTGCACCACCAATTCCATCACCCGTCCCGGCATGTTGCCAACCCGCTCCCAAGCGGACAGACGCGCCGGAACAGGATCGGAATCACCGGGCGTCAGCTCTCCGGTCCCCGTGAAAATCAGGTGGTTCATAAACGCCAAAAGTAAGAACGCGACCACGGCTCCCCCGATAGGTTCTCGAGCGAATCGGTCGTACGTGGGACGTTCATCTTCGAGATCAGGCGACTGGGCCTGCTGGGCCAGCATCAAGACAAACATGTAGGTGATCAGGATGGCCCCGGCGTACACAATCACCACCGCAAATCCCAAGAATTCAGCGCCCAGAGTGACCAACAAGCCACTGCTGGCCAGCACCACCAACACGAAGTGCAAGGCGGCGTAAACCGGACGAGAGGTGGTGATCATCTGCACCGCACTGATCACAGAGATCAGAGCAAACGGCAGGAAGAATGTTCCTCCAGGCATGACTTGTCCATCAAAAAACGTGGGCAGTTGGGCGAGAATGCCCGTGAAAGCCCCAATTCCAACGACCGCGCCAACCAATCGAAGGCGAGTGGATCCGGCCGGCCGCAGCAAGAGCAACAAGGCCGCCGCGGCAAGAACGGTACAAGCATGAATCACACTGGCTGGGGGCATCCGGTCCGGCTCCTCCACGGGTGGATGAAAAAAATTCCACGATGCGACGTGGGACTGCTCAGGATACTCGCCCCGTGGGCACGCATCCACCGCAGAGCACAGAGTCGACGTATCCTCACACCCCATGTTGCTCCCCCGAAAATCCATCCCCAATGCCCTCACGGTGGCTCGTTTGCCCTTGGCGGCTGCAACATTCGGCTGCTGGGCCGTGGGGCCCCACCCCATTTTGAGCTGGCTCGGGCTGGCCGCTTTCCTGCTGGCCGCCCTCACCGATGCTTTGGATGGCCATTTGGCTCGCCGCTGGGGCGCTGAAAGCCTGGTAGGACGGATCTTGGATCCTTTTGCCGACAAGGTGCTCATTCTGGGATCGGTGGTCATTCTGGCGGGTCCAGGATGGCACAACGCCTCGGATTCAATCTCTGGCTGGACCCCTGTCATGGCCGTTTTGGTCTTGGCCCGGGAACTTTTTGTCACCAGTGCTCGAGCTATTTTGGAAGCTGAAGGGGTCGACTACCGAGCCCGCGCCATTGGCAAATGGAAAATGATGTTGCAGTCGGCTTGCTTGCCAGCGGTGGTGGTGCTGGTCCAAGTGGCCCCTGAAGTTGCAAACAAGTGCGCCACGCCCATGGCTTGGGCGGTGACGATCGTGACCGTGCTGAGCGGCTTGGACTATGTCGGTGCCATGCGGACCGGTTTGCGAGAGGTGAAAGCATGACGAACCCAAGATTGACCAAACTGGGTTGGCTGGCTGTCAGTGTTGGAGGCTTGGGGGCTTTGCGTCCTGCCCCCGGCACTTGGGGCTCCTTGCCCCCCGTCGCCATCGCGCTGGTCGCGGTGTGGTGTCTTTCGGGACAACAAGGCTTCACCGCCCAAGACCACACCACGGTGCAATACCTGATGTTCTTGTTGACGGTGCTTGGCAGCGCGGCCTGCTGGTGCTTTGGTCGGGCAGCCGAGGCCCACTGTGCGGGAAAGGATCCTTCGCT
>CALDQF010000377.1 GCA_937911845.1 uncultured Phycisphaera sp.
GCCCAGGGTGTGCCCCACTTCGTGACACACCAACTCGGCAAACAAAGGGCCGACAAACCACTCGGGGATGCCATCCAATTGCGCACCATCATCGCCTTCCGGGGCAAACATGGAGAGGTCTTCGCCCATAAGTCCGGCAAAAGCCATGTGCGAGGCCAAGCCTTGGGCAGCCATGCACTCGGTGCAACCTGCGGAAGCGCAAGTGCCAAAGAGATCAGGGTTGTGCGCGATGGCAGGCTCGGCGGCGTCGGCGGTTACTGAGGATCGGGCTTCAATCAATTCAGCCCGTCGGGCTGGAGAAGCCACCAACAAGCGTGGGTCCCAATGCGGGTTGGCGTCGTACCATTCGCGCAAATCGGCACTCATGCCTTCGGCCACAATGTCAGGCGAGTCTTCGTAGTACCAACCCCAGTAGGCCCGGATCCAGCCGTCGGTCAACACAATGTCGGCATCAAAAATTTCACCCGTAAGCGGGTTGGCCCGTGAAGGTCCAATGGCGGTCGACACGTCGTTGTTCAACCAGCGAATGAAGCTGAACCGAACGTCTTCGGGGTCTTTGTCCATGTGGGCGCCGGTTTGTTTGTCTTGGAAGTAGACCTCGATGGCGTTGTCGATGCCCACTTCAGCAAAGGCGTTGTTCCAGTAGAGAACGCCTTGGCGAAGCCAACGGCGGTACCGCACCGGAACCGTGTGCTCGATGTAATAAATAATGGGCTCTTTGGGCGGGGACATCTTCAAACTGGGATCTCGCTTCTGGAGATTCCAGCGGTGGATGTAACGCTTCCATTTGGTCTTTTGGTTGTAATCGCCAAGATCCCGGTAACTGGTCATGAAGTAACCAATTCGGTTGTCCGCTTCACGCGGCTTGTACCCGTTGTTGCGAGGCAGATCGACAATCGAGAAATACAGGCCAACAATTTGGCCAGAGCGATTGGGGACATCGAACGACACCACGGTGTTCTGGGGGAAAGTCTTGGCAGTCACAACTTCGGCCAGGCCAGCGTTCAGGCCACCGAGTCCCAAACCACCGGCGGCGGAGCGAAGCAACAGGCTGTCCAAATCCACCACGGGTTGGCCCGATGGACCCATCGCAAGAATGGGAACGTCAAACAACATGGTGTCGGTGAAGATGCGCCGCACCGAGTCTTTGGATTCCTGTTCACCATTGGACCGGGTGCCCAATTCGGGGGTCATGACCATCAAACGATCACCATTACGCTTCCAGTACACCAGCACTTCGGGACCTTGCAGTCCTGCGAAGATGGTGCCTCGGTTTTGAGTGGCCGCAATGATGTGCTGCTGTCGTTCCCAACCCCGGGGCAATTCTGCCATGAGGTCGTTGTCTTTCTTCCAGATTCGGTAGAGAGGGCGGGATCCGTCCGCGGTCGAAACCACTTCTTTGAATCCGCTGGACACTTGATCGAATTTGGGGAGGTCGGCGGTCGCCAGCGAAGCGGCGACCAGTGCGAGTGCGACGATGCGATGCATGGAAGGATCTCCTGAAAAGGGTGAAAACGGTGCAGATATCGCTGGTCTCTCATCGGATGAAACAGCACTGTCAGGTTCTCCGGACTTCCACCGGACACATTCTCGGACCATCCCTGAAGATGGCCGAAAAGTATGGTTTTCTCGGACGTCGAGTGGCACTATTGCTCCACGCAACACCACAGCCGAGGCCTCGACCTTAGCAACGTAAAGAGGCCATGCCCCCCGAATTTCCGAAGAAAAGTGGCCTCAGCCCTCGATAGGTGGCAGAGGGAAAGTCCTGTCAGACTGAGATTTACGGAAATCTCTGTATCTGGCGTCGATCGTCTCATCGGTACCCGCCAGCATCGCCACCGCGAAAAGTGCGGCATTGGTAGCGCCGGCAGAGCCGATCGCAAAAGTCGCCACTGGAATGCCCTTGGGCATCTGGGCCATCGAAAGCAACGAATCCAGGCCTTCGAGGCTCCAGGCCTTCATCGGACATGCCAAGACGGGGATCGGGGTCAACGCTGCTGCCACCCCCGCCAAGTGCGCCGCCCCACCAGCCGCACAAATCAAGCCTCGAATACCCCGCTCTTCCGCGGATCCACAGTAGTGCTCTAGACGACGAGGGGCCCGGTGGGCCGAGATCACGTTGGCCTCGTAGGGCACATCCAAGTCTCGGAGGGTCTTGGCCGCGGCTTGCATGGTGGGCCAATCACTGGCTGAACCCATCAGAATTCCAATTTTGGCATCCGCCACAGCTTCGTATTGGTCAGGCATAGGCAGATTCTACCGAAGCTCAACCCGCCCGTGCGGGGTAGCCAAGTTCATTGAGCAAGGCCACAACCGAGTCGACATGCTCACCTTGCACTTCCACCGTGCCGTCTCTGGTGGTCCCTCCCCC
>CALDQF010000378.1 GCA_937911845.1 uncultured Phycisphaera sp.
AAAGAGTGAGCATGTCTACACCCTCCACACCAGCTCAAACTTCACGCCGGGGCAACGCACTCGTTTTGGCCGCCTCAGTATTGGTTCTGCTGGTCATTATCGCCACTACCTTCATCTCTCGCACTCAAACTGGTCGCGCAACGGCCGCCGCGGTGAGAAAGGAAGCTGAGCGCCAAGACAGTGTTGACGGGGTTGGTGAGGACATTGCCCAGTTGGTCGCGAACGCTTTGTTTGTGCGGCCCATCGATGCGCGGTACGACAACACTGGAGTTCAAGGTCTGGTGAACCCGCTCCCAGGTGAGACCATTGAAGACGACGCAGACGGTCTGAACTTCATCTTTTCGCTTCCTTCAACATTTCCACTTGCTGATCAATTCCAGTCCGAGGCCAACTTCCCTGGTATCCCTGCGGCAACAAACTCCAACCGAATTCGACTCGATCCGTCTCGGGCGGTCCGGGACAACGCTCTGGCAGATCGATTTGCGGGGTTTGATCTTGACCAGCGCTACTCTGTTGACCCTTGGTTCCCGGGAAACTTCGCCCCCTTTGAAGTGGTTCCTTTCACCAACTGGCCAGACGGGCTGCAATACCCATGGAGCCCATCCAGCCCCTACGGTGTGATTGGATTGGATACTGGGAACACGCTGATCTTCGGCGACGGCTCTCCGTCGACATTCAAGAGTCAGTATGCCGCGACCACTCAGCGATTGTTTTCAGAAGGCAATCCCGTCTACGGGCCAGGCTTTGGTGACACAAGATGGCTTCGCGATCTCGAACCTATGGCTGTGGATCAAAACAACGACGGCTTGCTGGACTCATTTCTGCAATGGCGGCACTTGTCCAACATTTCGACTCCAGAAAATGGCTTGCGAGTCGTCTTTGACATCTCAGATGTGTTTGGCGCCAAAGAGCTGCAAGCCGGCGGCCCGCCGCTGCCGAACTTGATTGATGATCTGTCTGTACCGATTGAGCAGTGGGTCGACTCGCTCGACTACCGAGTTCTCTTCAGTGGAGGCAACAATTTCCCCGGATACAGCATCGGGAGCACCGGCGCTGCCGCCATGGTGCTGGGCAATTTCAATCGTGTTCAGTATGAGGAGCAGTGGGCCCGATGGGCAACATCTTCTGCAACGTTCAACAATCCGTTTACTGCTGTCGACCGAGGTTTGTATTTCTCTCCTCCAGCCAACCTCTTTGATCTGAATGACCTTGATGCCGACGGGTTCAAAAATGAGCCCGGTGAGCGGCCCATCGACCGGTTCGTTGGACTCCGCCAAATCGCCAATCCAAATG
>CALDQF010000379.1 GCA_937911845.1 uncultured Phycisphaera sp.
CTTGGAGGTCGCCGTACCGTGCGATGGTCCCGTCATCGTGGACGAGGCCAACACTTTCGACTTCTCTGGGGGCTGATGAGTGAAAGCGCCAAGCTTGGACCCGAAGCATTTGATCGGCTCTTGGGGCGAGTCGGAAGGTCCGAACATCCCGATCCCCTCGGTGCCATCTCTCCCCACCCTCCTTGGGAATCACAAATCCCTCCGGGATTCGGAATGATCGATCCTTTCGAAATGACTGTGCTTTTGGTGGAGGAACGGACCGGGATTTTTCTTCACCGGAGGCTCCAGCAAGCCACCGCAACACCAGACCTTTCTCTTGATCGCTCCATCGTTCTGAGCCCACCAAGTGGGGAGGCATTCGGTCCTCTTGAACCAAGGCTTGAATGAATGCTGAACGGCGCTGGTAATCCGTGGATCTGGTCAATGCAAAGGGTGCGGGACCCTCTTGTTGGTGGCAAACGACACAGTTCTGGCTCAGTAGGTCCCGAACATCATCAAATGTGGGAGGAGGGGGATCAATCACCGCTCGATGGTACAGCCGACCGCAGGGGGGCCTGAGACTGATTCCCGGTTGCCAGCAATGCTTCGTTCGATAGCCGCTCTGAAGTCGTGGGTCTTTGCTTGTTCTTGCCGGTTGCCGACGCCTCGATACAGATCATTGATGCGCCCTTGGTACAGGACAGTTGGACTTTCCATCGCACCAGCAAAGACAAAAGCTTCCGGTGTCACCGTCGCGTCAAGGGAATCGACCCATCGTTGATCTGGATCCAGTACGACGCGACCAACCAACTCATAGTTCTGGGCATGGTTGTTGACTTCCCTCTTGGTCAGGCCTTTTCGAGGATAAATCAAAAGCGTTTCTATTCCGTGCTGCTGGGCGTATTCACCCAGCCGGCCCAGTGTGGGAGCCATGGCATTGGCGATGGGGCAGTCAGGACTGAGAAAAACAGCACAGCGCATCTTTGAATCGAAACCGTTACGGGCCTGTATTTGGTTGGCGGGTTGAAGACTTTGGCAACCCGTGGTCAGGCAGAGCCAAACCAGCCCCAAGATTTTAGAAGCCACAGAATTGCTCGGCTGCGGCTTGGCATGCTGGCGTCCACACCATGCAGCAAGATTCGTACCCGGGCATGGTGTGCACACAATTGCAGATTGGTGGTGGGATGGTGTTCTGAGCGCACCCATTACAGCCGCCGCCACCGCCGCCACCGCCGCCACCG
>CALDQF010000380.1 GCA_937911845.1 uncultured Phycisphaera sp.
CCGGAACACCGAATGGGTTCGGTCAGGCCACGGTTGATAGCGGGACACTTCAATCGCCCGCGCAAGCACCGCACGGGTTTCTCGGGGGTCAATCACCCCGTCATCCCACAGCCTCGCGGAAGCAAACCAAGCGCTGCCTTCGGTTTCGTACTTTTGCAACACCGGATCGGTGATCTCACGCGCTTCTTCTTCGGACAAGGGCGGCTCACCGGCCGCTTCACGCTGAGCATCTTTCACCGTGCGCAAGACGCCAGCCGCCTGAGGTCCGCCCATCACCGAGATGCGAGCATTGGGCCACATCCACATCATGCGAGGGCCAAACGCCCGTCCGCACATGCCGTAATTCCCAGCACCAAACGATCCCCCAATGACAACGGTGAATTTTGGAACATTGGCATTGGATACTGCCGCCACCAACTTTGCGCCGTCTTTGGCAATGCCTCCGGCCTCGACTTTGGAACCCACCATGAAGCCCGTGATGTTCTGCAAGAAGACCAAAGGAATGCCACGCTGCGAACACAACTCGACAAAGTGAGCGCCTTTGAGAGACGACTCTGAAAAGAGGACGCCGTTGTTCGCGACAATTCCGACACTCCAGCCGTCGATCCGGGCAAAACCGGTGACCAAAGAAGTGCCGTACTCCCGTTTGAACTCGTGGAATTCACTGGCATCAACCAAACGGGCAATCACTTCTCGAACATCGGATTGCACGCGAGCGTCCGCGGGAATCAGACCCAACAAATCCTCCGAGGAGAACTTGGGCGCTTCGGGAAGGGCTCGAGGAATGTGTTGCAGATGTGGCACCCCCAGATTGGCCACGATGGATCGGACCAGTTGGAGGCACTCTTCGTCGTCCTCGGCGATGTGATCCACCACCCCGCTGCGTTTGCCGTGGGTCTCGGCCCCGCCAAGAGTTTGATCATCAACATCTTCGCCAATGGCTGCTTTCACCAAAGGTGGCCCGGCCAAGTAAATCGTGCCTGTCCCGCGAACGATGATGGACTCGTCGCACATCGATGGCACATACGCACCTCCGGCCGTGCACGAGCCCATGACGGCTGCGATTTGGGGAATGCCTTGGGCCGACAACTGTGCTTGGTTGTAGAAGATGCGGCCAAAATGATCCCGATCGGGGAAAACTTCGGACTGCAACGGCAAAAACGCGCCGCCAGAGTCGACCAAGTACACACAAGGCAAACCATTTTCGGCCGCAATCTCTTGCGCTCGCAAATGCTTCTTGACGGTCAACGGGAAATACGTGCCCCCTTTCACCGTGGCATCGTTGGCCACGATCATGCAGGGACGCCGTGCGATGTCGCCGACGCCACACACCATGCCAGCACTCGGTACCGGGGAGTCGTACACCCCGTCGGCGGCGAAAGGCGCCACTTCCAGGAACATGCTCCCGGGGTCAATCAACTGCTGAATGCGGTCTCGGACAAACAGCTTGCCGCGGGCCGTGTGCTTGTCCCGCGCCTTCGCCCCGCCGCCCTCTAGAACGGCCGACCGGCGGGCGGCCAGTTCCGCGCAGGCGGCTTGCATGGCTTCCCGATTGTCGGAAGCCTTGGCCGGATCGAGTTCTTGACCAAGAGAGCGCATGCAGTGGTATCGGCTCTTCGGGGCCCCTCCTGTACCTCAGTCCAAAGAGAGGGATCGCTTCCAGAAGCCCAATCCTGCGGCTTCTTTGGCCATGGCGAGGGTTTCTTCCGCCAGGGCATTGGCCCGGCGGCTGCCCTCACGCAAAATATCGATGAGATCATCGTCCCGGTCGTCCCAGGCGGCCCGGCGTTCACGCATGGGGGCGATCAGGGCCTCAATGGCTTCGGCGACCTCGATTTTGATGTGGCCATCGCCAATGTCATCGCCCGAGGCGTACCGCCGTTCCAGTTCGGCCACGCGATCGGCGTCACTGATAAAGGTGCGAACATACTGGAAGAGCGCATTTTCGATGTCACCCGGCTCATCCGGGGACTGTCGACCGGTGTACAGCTTGCCGAGCTTCTTTTTGATCTGCTTGAGCTCGTCGGTGAGGAAGATAGCGTTGCCCAAACTCTTGCTCATCTTGTTGACACCATCGGTGCCCGGAAGGCGCGCCACCTTGCCCACATCCGCTTCCGGGATGGGGAAGACGCCCCCCGCGGCGGCATGATCCGCATCTTCGGTCTTGGGGTCCACCCCGCAGTAGAGCTGGTTGAATCGCCGCGCCACTTCGCGAGTCAACTCGATGTGGGGAATTTGATCTTCACCCACCGGCACGGCGTGGGCGCGAAATGCCAGGATGTCCGCGGTTTGCCCCACGGCGTAGAGCGGGAAGCCAAAGGAGTAGTTGTCGCCCAGATTCTTGACCTTGATTT
>CALDQF010000381.1 GCA_937911845.1 uncultured Phycisphaera sp.
AGTCGCCTGTCAGTTCCCTGGGAAACGATTGAAATGGAACGCTAAAAAAATGAAGTTCACCAACTTGCCCGAAGCCAACCCTCATCTCAAAGGAAAATACCGAAAGTTCTGATTCCCGGGTTTCTCTTTTCGTTTCTCAAAAATTCGAACGATGAATATTAGGCCCAATTGGTTTGGGTGGATGTTCGGCACCCTGCTTTGCTTCGCAAATGCATGGAATTCGAAGGCTTCGGACAAACCGAACTTGGTGTTCATTCTTTCGGACAACCAAAGCTACTACGAGATGAGTTGCCATGGCCATGCCGATATCAAGACGCCCCATATCGACAAGCTCGCCGGTCAAAGCGTGGAATTCACTAATTTTCACGCCCCGCCCTTTTGCTCACCCAGTCGGGCCGTCATCCTGACCGGCCGCTATGCCATGCGCTCGGGGGTCTTCACTACCATCGCGGGCCGATCCATCTTGCACAAGGACGAGAAGACATTGACCCAACTTCTCAAGCCGGACGGCTACCACAGTGCAATATTCGGCAAGTGGCACCTTGGCTTCAGCTACCCGTACAGACCACAGGACCGCGGGTTTGACGAGGTGTTTATCCACGGCGGCGGTGGCGTCGGGCAAATGGAAGACTACTACGGCAACTCCCTCTTCAATACAACTTTCATCCATAATGGGAAAGTCAGCCCGAGCAA
Organism: uncultured Phycisphaera sp.; assembly: GCA_937911845.1. Taxonomy (GTDB): domain Bacteria; phylum Planctomycetota; class Phycisphaerae; order Phycisphaerales; family SM1A02; genus UBA8653. Next base: position 694 of record CALDQF010000381.1, read on the forward strand.
AGGCTATTGCACCGACGTCTTGTTCGATCGGGCGATGGATTACGTCGAGACCAAGCAAAAAGAAAAACAGCCTTTCTTCTGCTTCGTGTCTACCCCGGTAACGCACTCCCCCCATTACGGTCCGATGGAACTGGTCGCTCAATTGAAAGCCGAGGGCATCCAAGGGAACGTTCAACTTTATGCTCAGGTCCAAAATCTTGATGCCAACATCGGACGCATGATGAAAAAGATCAAGGAACTGGGCTTGGCTGAGAACACCATTCTGGTTTATGCCTCCGATCAAGGCATGAACGATCGCGGGGCTCCCCATGGGGACAACCGAAAGGGTCTTGGGTTCGACCCCGCTCATCATGTCCCCTTCATGATCCGTCTCCCCGGAGCCAA